>JASHYG010000443.1 GCA_030043215.1 Gammaproteobacteria bacterium | reverse complement strand
GAAGGTCGTAGAGCGTGCGCATGTCCCGGGGATAGCGCCGCTGCAGCCACCGTGCCGTGTCGTCCGGCAGCTCGAGCCCCCGCGCACGTGCGCGCAGCTGCAGGGCCCGCGTACGCTCGGTCTCCTCGAGGCCTCGCAGCTGGAAGACGGCGCTCGCGGCCCAGCGCGAGCCGAGGTCCCCGAGCGCCCATCCGATGAGCGCGGGAGGCCCCTGCGCCGCGGCCACCAGCCGGCCGCCCCGCTCCTCCATCTCACGGTGCAGGCCGAAGAGAGCGCGCTCCCATTCGGGGTTCCCGGCGACGGCGTCGAGGTCGTCCAAGCACAGGCAGCCGAGCTCGGTCAGCCCTTCGAGCGCGCCGCTCCCGAGCGGACCGAGCTCGCGCAAGGGGAGATACCCCGCGCGCAGCCGCTCGCTCGCGAGCACGCAAGTCGCCTGCAGCAGATGGGTCTTGCCGGCCCCGCTCGGTCCGCAGATCCAGGCGGCCCCGGCGGCGGCGCCCTGCGCGAGCGATCTCAGATGCTCGACGGCCTGTGCGTCGCGGCCTGCGAGGAAGCTCGCGAACAGGGCGCGATCCAGGGTCCGGATACCGAGAGGAAGCTGGCGCATCAGGAAGGCCGGGCGGGCACGGCGAAGGCGCGGCGCGTGAATGCGACCACGTAATCCGCCCCGGAGACCACGGTCGTGACGAGCGTGACCCCGGCAAACGCCTCGAGGGCCCCCGGGCTTGCGAACGAGAACGCGGCGTGAGCCATCACGCAGAGCAGATAGGCGAGCTGCACGGCGGTGTTGAGCTTGCTCAGAAGCGTGGGCCGGCCTTGCAGTGGCCCGAATCCCATGCGAAAGACGAGAGCGCCGAGCGCGATCAGCACGTCCCGCGCCACCACGGCGGCGGTGAGCCAGCGCGGCGCGAGGCCGAGCCACGCGGCGCTCACGAACACGCAGACGAGCAGCAGCTTGTCCGCCGCCGGATCGAGGAGCTTGCCGAGATCGGAGGTCCAGTTGAAGCGCTTGGCAAGATAGCCATCGAGCCCGTCGGACACGGCCGCGAGCGCAAAGAGCAGCATGGCGACCTCGTAGTCCGCGCCGCGCAGCGCCGCGACGACCGGCCAGATGAGCGCGATCCGCGCGATGCAGATGAGGTTGGGAAGGTGCCGCAGCATCATGGATGGAACTGGTAGGCCAGCGGCGCCTCCGCCGTTCCCGCCCGCTGCAGATGGGTGGAATCGGCGAGCGCCCGCTCGACTGCCTGGGCTCCGCCGCGGATCAGCACTTCGAACGTCGCCGTCGTGCCGTCGGCTTCCTCGAGCCCGGAGTCCCGCGCCCCAGGCAGACCGGCGAGCATCCGCTCGACGGTCGCGTAATCCGCGAGCGAGGCGACTCCGCTCACTTCGATCACGGTGCGCTCCTCGGCGAGCGGCAGCGAGCTGCCCTGCACTCTCGCGAGCGCGTCCGCGGCCCCGTTGATGCCATCCTCGAACGTTCCGTTCCAGCTCTGAGTCGAGAATCCGGTGAGGAGCGTCCACTGCCAGTTTCCGTCCGCCGCGGCAGGATCCGCCCGCCCGAGCAGCACCGCATCTCCCCCCAGGCGCTGTGCGCTCGTGAGCAGGGCATCGCCGCTCAGCGGCTGGCCGGCGGAGTCCGTGACCGCCATCGGCACGAGCGTCACCGGAAGCCCGCGGCCCTCGGCGAGCGCCTCGAGGCTCTGCAGCGCCGCGTCGTCGGCCGCGCCCGTGGGCGGGGGACTCAGCACGACGATGGTGAACGGACGCTCGGCATCCCAAACACTGCGGCCGGCCGCCACGATCCGGCTCTCGACCGCGGGGCCGTCGAGCACCACCTGGACGGTGCCGTCGCCCGCGAGGTGTGAGGAAACCACGTACCGTGCGGCGTCGGTCACGAGCTCCGCGAGCGCAGGGTCCCCGGCCGCGTCGCGCCGGCCGGTTGCGCGCACCAGCGCCTGGCGCATCGCGTCCGGATACGCGGCCACCGGGTCGGTGCCGCGTACGCTCACCTCGTAAACGCGGACCGGGCGCGAGGCCAGAGCCGGCGGGACCGCCGCAGCGAGCGCGAGCAGGCCGCCAATCGCCGCCAGGGCGTGCTGCACGCGTTTTCCCCTCGGGGGGCAGTGGGTCATGCGACTGGCGCGGGTCATGCGACTATTGTACGGTGAGGGCCGCGGGAGGAACGAGCCTTGCAACGCAATGCGCGCCATCGCCCGATCGCTCTTGCGTCCCATCGAGGTGCCGCTCGTGCCGCGCGTGAAGACACTCCCAACCCTGCTCGGGTGCTCGCTCGCCTTGTGCGTCGCAATGCCGGGACTCGCTAACGAGAGTGCACTCGAGCCCTTCACGGCGCTTTACGCCCTCGAATGGCACGGGTTCACGGCCGGCAGCTCCACGCTGACCCTCAAGCAGGTGCGGCCGCAGACGTACGAGTACCTCACGGTCAATCGGGCGCACGGGATGTTCCGCCTCGCATTCCCCGATCCGATCAGCGAGCGGAGCGTCTTCACGGTCGCGGACGGTCACGTGCGGCCGCTTTACTATGGCGAAGACAACGGCCGCGATAAGTACGAGCAGACCGTCATGCTCCAGTTCGATTGGCAGGCGAGGCGTGTGCACGGCACGCAGAACGGCAAGCCCGTGGATCAGCCGCTCGAGACCGGGACGCAAGACCCCCTGTCGGTGCAGATCGAGCTGATGCGCGCCCTCGCGGCGGGCGGGCATCCCGCGAGCTTCCTGCTCTTCGACAAGGATGAGGCCAAGCAGTACCACTACACGCGGGAGCGCACCGAGACGCTCGACACCCCCCTCGGCCGACTCGACACGGTCGTCTATCGCAGCGATCGCCCAGGCTCGGATCGGGTCATGCGGCTGTGGCTGGTGCCGAGCCTCGGCTACTTTCCGGTGCAGGCCGAGCGCCGGCGCAAAGGCAAGGTCGAATTCGAGCTGCGCATCCGCAAGCTCACCGGAGGCCCGGCCACTTAAGCCTTGGGCAGCGTCACGCCGCGCTGGCCCATGTACTTGCCGCCGCGGTCGCGGTACGAGGTGGAGCACACCTCGTCCGACTCGAAGAACAGCATCTGCGCAACGCCCTCGTTCGCGTAAATCTTCGCCGGCAGCGGCGTCGTGTTGGAGAACTCGAGCGTCACGTGTCCCTCCCACTCGGGCTCCAAAGGCGTCACATTCACGATGATGCCGCATCTTGCATAAGTCGATTTTCCGCAGCAAATCGTGAGCACATTGCGCGGGATGCGAAAGAATTCCGTGGTGCGCGCGAGGACGAACGAGTTCGGCGGAATGATGCAGACATCCGCCTTGAGGTCGACGAAGCTCTTCTCGTCGAACCGCTTGGGATCGACGATCGTCGAGTTGATGTTCGTGAAGATCTTGAATTCTCCCGCGCAGCGCACGTCGTACCCGTAGCTCGAAGTGCCGTAGGAGATGATCTTCTGGCCGTCGAGCTGGCGCACCTGCTCGGGCTCGAACGGATCGATCATCGAATGCTCGCGCGCCATGCGCCGGATCCAATTGTCGGATTTGATGCTCACCGGACCCCCATCGAGTCGCCGCGCGGTCTAAGTCTCTTCCACCACGATCTGCGGGAATACGCTGCTGCGGTCGCGCGTGCGGCGCGCGAGCGCCGCTGCCGTACGCCGGGCCATCGCGAGATACGCCTGGGCGCGGGGGGTGTCGGGCGCCGCCGCGACCGTCGGCCGCCCGCCGTCCGCCTCCTCGCGGATGCGGGCATCGAGCGGCAGCTCACCGAGCAGCCTCACGCCGTACTGCCGGGCCATGCGCTCGCCGCCGCCCGCCCCGAAAATGTGCTCGGCGTGCCCGCAGCTGGGGCATATGTACACGCTCATGTTCTCGACGATGCCGAGGACCGGGACCGATACCTTCTCGAACATCTTGAGCCCCTTGCGCGCGTCGGCGAGGGCGATGTCCTGTGGGGTCGTCACGATCACCGCGCCGGAGACGGGCACCCGCTGCGCGAGCGTGAGCTGGATGTCGCCCGTGCCGGGCGGCATGTCCACGACGAGATAATCGAGCTCCCCCCAGCTCGTGTCGGCGAGCAGCTGGCTCAGGGCTTGCGTGACCATCGGCCCCCGCCAGACCATCGGCTGCTCGGCATCGACCAGCAGGCCGATCGACATGGCGCAGACACCGTGGCTGCGCAGCGGCTCGATGTGCTTGCCGTCGGAGGTGGCCGGGCGCTGCCCCACGAGTCCGAGCATCAGGGGCTGGCTCGGGCCGTAGATGTCGGCGTCGAGCATGCCCACGCGCGCACCCTGGGCCGCCCAGGCCAGAGCGAGATTCACCGCCACGGTCGACTTGCCGACGCCTCCCTTGCCGGACGCCACCGCGACGATGTTCTTGACGCCGTGCAGCGGCTTGAGCGGCCGCTGCACGGCGTGAGCGTGAATATCCGATTCGAGCCGTACCTCGAGCTCCCCTGCGAGCCCCGACGCGCGCAGGTGCTCGCGCAGCGAGGCCTCGAGCTCCGCCTGGTAACCCCCGACCGGGAAGCCGTAACGGAGCGTCGCGAGGTACCGCTCACCCGTCCGGGTGACCGCCACGGCGACTTGGGCAGCCGCAAGCGTCTCCTCGAGATAGGGGTCGACGTAGCTTTCGAGCGCCGCCTGGACGGCGCCGTCTGAGGGCTGTGACATGGGGTGCGGTGCTGTGGGTTGATGGTGAAAGTGTAGTGGTTCGGAGCACCATCCGCATGGTGCGAAGCGCCCGAGCGGGGTTGCGAACCCGGTGAGAGCGGGCGCCAGGCTATGTGGCATAATTCGTGCTTAGCCGGTAGCGGGAGGGTCGCTTTGCATATCGGCTCCGGAAAGGCTCGCGCGCTACGCAAAGCCGGACCGGACCTGCGCCAAGGCGGATGGGCCGGGATGACTGCCAACAGCAAGGCTGAATGAGCTTTTTCACTAATCTCAGAGCCGAGCGGCTGATCGCCGAGGTCCGGTCCGCGTCCGCTGCGGGCGACCCCGCCGCCGAGAAGGCCGGCGCGAAGCTGAAAGAGCTCGGCCCGGGCGTGATCGACTCGATCCTCGCGGCGCTGCCGGAGTCGGACAAGGCCGCGACGGTGGTCCTGGTCGATGTGCTGTCCGCGCTCGCGAATCCGAAGACCCTGCCGCAGCTCCTCCAGGGCCTCGTCGAGGGCAGCCCGCGAGTGATCTCCGGCATCGCCTGGGCGCTCACGAGCAGCCGCGGCTATCCGCCTCACGCGCTGCTCGAGGCGCTCGCGCGCCCGGGCATCTCGAAGTCCGCGCTGCTCGAGGTCATCGCCGCGCACAAGAAGCGCTTCGGCGTACGCGAGCTGATCACTGCCGCCTACGCCCAGGAGCCCAACGAGAAAGCGGCTCTGTTTCGCATCATCGGCGACATCGCCGACGCCGAGGCGGTTCCGGAGCTCCTCGGCCGCCTGCAGGGGAAGGACCCCATTGCCCGCGTTCACATCATCAACATCCTCGGGCGCTTCGCAACGCCCGAGGTGAACACCGCCGTACAGGAGCAGCTCAAGGACCCGAGCAAGCTCATCCGCGGCGCCGCGCTCAGCGCTCTGCAGCGATCGGAGGCCCCCATCGATGTCGAGCGGATCTGCGCGCTGCTGCGCGATCCCGAGATGGACGTGCAGAACAAGGCTATCGACGTCGTTATCAAGGCCAACCATCCGGATACCGTGCGCTACCTCATCGAGGTGCTGAAGGACGAGAACGAATACGCGCGGCGCGCCGCGGTGGAGGTCTTGAACGAGGTCGGCAACGCAAAGTCGGTCAAGTATCTGCTCGAGGCACTGAAGGACAGCGACTGGTGGGTGCGCAGCCGCGCCGCCGATGCGCTCGGAAAGATCGGCGGGCCCAAGGTGATCGACGCCGTGCTCGCCCTGGTGCGGGACCCGGACGAGGACATCCGCCGCGCCGCGATCGAGATCCTGAACCAGACGAAGGACGAGCGCGCGGTCGGTCACCTCATCCAGGCGACGCGCGATCCGGACTGGTGGGTGAGCGAGCGCGCGGTCGATGCGCTCGCGGAGATCGGCAACAAGCGCGCGATGCCGCGGCTCTCCGAGATGCTCAAGGAAAGCAATCCCAAGGCGCTGCCCATCGTCGTGCGCGCTCTCGGGCGCATCGGCGATGCGAAGCTCGTGGACTCGATGCTGCCCCTGCTCGGCCGCGCGGAGCGCGAGGTCCGCATCGAGACCATGCAGGCCCTCGCCAAGCTGGCCGACGGCAAGCTGGCCGACCGGGTGCGTGTCGAGCTGCAATCCCAGGTCGCCTCGCCGGATCAGACGATCGCGAGGATAGCCGCGGGCGCGCTCGCCGAGCTCGACAACCGCACGACCGGCAGCCTCACGACGGTGCCTACTGCGGGCTCCGCCACGATTCCGCCGGCGGCGGCCGGCGCGCGTGGCGCACAAGCGGCCGCGTCCTCTCGCACGCTCCTGATCTCGGACGGAGCGCTGGCCCAGGCCTCCCGCCACGCGGAGGAGCCGGGCAAGCTCGACATCTCCACGCTCAAGCCGGGCGACATCATCGAGGGCCGCTACAAGTACATCGACCGGATCGGCCGCGGCGCCTTCGGGACCGTGCTGCTGATGGAGGACACGGTGGTCGATGAGCGGCTGATCCTCAAGTTCCTGAACCCGAACGTCGCCCAGGACGAGGAGGTCATGAAGCGCTTCGTCCACGAGTTGCGCTATTCCCGCAAGATCACGCACAAGAACGTCATCCGCATCTACGACTTCCTCTACATCCAGGGCAACTACGCCATCTCGATGGAGTACTTCCCCTCCCACACGCTCTCCGGGGAGGTCGTCGGCGAGAAGCCCATGGAGCTCAAGCGCGCGCTCGGCTTCGGCTGCGACATTGCGACGGGCATGACGGTCGCGCACCAGGTCGGCATCGTGCACCGGGACCTGAAACCCGCGAACATCCTCATCAACCAGGAAAGTCTGCTCAAGATTGTCGATTTTGGCGTGGCCGCCGCCCAGCGCGAGGGCGACACGCAGCTCACGAAGACCGGCTACGTCATCGGCTCGCCGAAGTACATGGCTCCCGAGCAGATCCTCGGCAAGAAAGTGGACGAGCGCGCCGACATCTACGCGCTCGGCGTCATTCTCTACGAGATGCTGACCGGCGTGCCGCCTTACTCGCGCGGCGATCACATGTCCGTGATGTACCAGCACGTCCAGGGCAAGGCGCGGCCGCCGCGCGACGTCAACTCCGCGCTGCCTCCCGAGCTGAGCGATCTCGTCGTCAAATCGATGGCCGTGGACAAGGCGAAGCGCCA
>JASHYG010000442.1 GCA_030043215.1 Gammaproteobacteria bacterium | reverse complement strand
AAGCAGGCGATCGAGGATCGCGGGACGACGAACGTCGAGGCCTACGACAAGTACCTGCGCGCACGGGCGCTGCTCCACCAGCAAGGTGCCGTCGAGCTGCGCCGTGCCATCCAGATCTTCCGAGAGTCCCTCGCGCTGGACCCCGGCTTCGTTGCCGCTTGGTACCGGTTGCACGAGACACACGAGGACGCGATCGTCTACTCTGCCGAGAGTACCGAGGACGCGCTCGCCGGCATGGCCGAGGCCGCTGACCGCATTCTGGCTCTGGCGCCCGACGCGTGGCGCAGCCACACGCTGCTCGCGAAGCAGTATATCTACCAACGTCGGTGGCTCGAGGCCGAAGCCGCAACTTGCGCGGCGCTGGCTGCCGCGCCCGCCTCGGAGATAGACGCCGTCTGGACCTACGAGCGGTTCCTGATGGCTACGGGGCGGGTCAGCGAAGCGGTTCAGTATGCCGAGCGCGCTCGCCAGAGCGACCCGCTTTCGCTGATGATCTCCGGGGCGCTGCAAGGGGCCCTCGACTTCAGCGGCCGCGTCGCAGAGGCGGATGCGGAATACGAGCGCAGCAAGGATCTTCCAGGAGACCGGGCCATGGTGGATTACTTCGCCCTGTTCCGGGCCTTGCGACGCGGCGATGCGCCGGCAGTGAGGCATCTGGTGAGGATGGTCGGTCGGACGCTGCAGGTGGCGGGCATCGAGAACCTGCCGGAGATCTTCGATCAAGCCGAGACGATGCTTGCAAGGCTTCGTCAGGTCCAGCCGGACCCCGCCAACCAGTCCAGACAGTTCGTGATCTGCGGGTGGGCAGCCTGGCACGGCGACACGGCGCTCGCCGCGTCCGCTTTGCGGCAGTTCGTCATCGACCGGCGCTCGCCGCGCCCGGGCGGGATCTGGCATCCCGCACTGAGCGGAGTGCGCAGGACGCCCGCGTTCAAGGAGATCCTGCGCGACCTCGGGCTCGTCGATTACTGGCGCCAAAGCGGCAAGTGGGGTGACTTCGCCCGGCCGCTGGGCGAGGACGACTTCGAGGTCATCCGGTAGACGAGATGCGTGGCGAGATGGAGAAGCCAGACATCTTTCTCTCCTATAACCGCGAAGACCAGGCGGTCGCCCGCCGTTTCGCGGAGGCCTTCGAGCGCGAGGGCTTCAGTGTCTGGTGGGACGCGACGCTGCGGTCGGGAGAGGCCTATGATCAGGTGACTGAGCGGGCGCTGAAGACCGCGAAGGCCGTCGTGGTGCTCTGGTCTACCCGCTCGGTGGAATCCCGCTGGGTGCGCGCGGAAGCGACGCTCGCCGACCGCAACAAGACCCTTGTCCCCGCGATGATCGAGCCCTGCGACCGCCCGATCATGTTCGAGCTCACCCAGACGGCGGACCTCTCACACTGGCAGGGTGATTCGGGCGATCCGGCGTGGCGTGCCTATCTCGATGACGTGCGCCGATTCGTCGACCGCGTGAGCCCTGCATCCTCCCCCGTTCAGACACTCGGTCGGGCTTCTGCTCGGGCGCTTGCCCAGGCGTCTGCTCAGACGCTCACACCCGCGACACCCGAGCGGGGCGGCGAGCCCAATCTCGTGGTGCTGCCGATCGCCAGCCGCTCGGGGATCCCCGAGGATGAGGTCTTCGCGGACGATCTCACCTCGGAGCTCATTGCCGAGCTGACGCAGCACGGGTGGGCCCGGGTCATCACCTCCGGCGCGACCGATCGGCGCACGGCGGTGGATCTTCGCGCGATCGCGCAGCAGCTCGGCGCCCGCTACGTCGCGGACGCGCATGTGCGACGGGTAGGCCCGACGCTGCGTTTGATGGTGCAGTTGCTCGAGGCGGAGCGGGGCCACATCGTCTGGACTCAGAAATACGATCGGCCGCTCGCGGATCTCGCGACACTCCAGGACACGCTCGCCGTCGAGGTCGCGAGCCACATCGGCGAGCAGCAGATTCTCCGCCTGGAATTCGAGCGCGCAATGGCGAAGTCATCGGGCTGGTCCGCGTGGGAGCGAGTGCTGCGCTCGCTTGCGGCCGCGGCTCACTTCAGCCGGCAGGGCATGCGCGTCGCGGTCGGAGAGGCTCGGCACGCACTCGCCCTCGCGCCGGACTACGCCCTGGCCCACGCCATCCTCGCTTGGTCTTGTGGCGTCAGCTTTTATTTCTTCGGAGACGAGTCGTCCGCGGATGAGTTGCGCGAGCACATCAAGCGGGCGCTCGACCTCGACAGAAGCGATTCGCGCATTTTTCGGCTCGTGGGGGCGGCCTGCATAGGGATCAGCGACCCGCAGGCTGCCTTGCGCTTTGCCGAGAGGGCCGTGGAATTGGCGCCCCACGTCGGCAACGGACATCTGGGCCTGGCGGCCGCGTATCTGCGCCTGGGTCGGAACGCCGATGCGATCGCCGAGCTCGACGCCGAGCAAGCGCTCACCCAGGACGATTTCGTCCGTTATGCGTCGCAGACCTATCGCGCCCTCGCGCACTTCGGCGAAGGCCGTCTCGCCGAGGCCCTGGACGCGCTGGATCGCTCGCTCAGGCTCAATCCAAATTTCGCGATCGCGCAGAAGTGGAAGGCGATCGTCTCCGCGCTGCTCGGCCAGCACGAGGAGTCCTGCCGGGCCGTGCGCGACATGCGGGCGACCGAGCCGTCGCTCACGCTGGAAGATCACACCTCGCAAATCCTGCGCGCCCTTCCCGGTGCGTCCCGCGCCGCCGAGGCCGTCGCGGCCTTGCGCCAGGTCTGGGCGCAAACCGAGCACGCTGCATGAGCGCGGTGTCGTCGAAGCGCTGCAGCGCGGAGCCTGTAGAGGCATGAAGTCGAAGACACCCGTATCGGCGGGCACGCCGCCGCCGCCGCCGCACGTGCGGTTGTGTGTCGGCGTCACCGGTCATCGCGAGGACAATCCCGCTTTCGCGGCCCACCGTCCGGAAATCGAGGCCTATCTCGCGCAGGTGCTCGATCTGATCGCGGCAGCGGTTGCGGACGAGCCGCCGACGCGCGGCGTCGGGCCTGTCGCGCCGACACGCCTGCATTGTCTGCTGGCCGACGGCACCGACCAGATAGC
>JASHYG010000441.1 GCA_030043215.1 Gammaproteobacteria bacterium | reverse complement strand
GCTCCTCGGCACGCACACCGGCCGCGAGCAGGCGCTGCTGCTGGCGCTCGAGCGGATCTCGCTTGCGCCACTCGTCGATCTCCTGCTTCTCGCGGTACTTTCCGCCCGCGAGAAACAGGTCCTCCGCCTCGAGGTGTCCCTGGATGCGGTAGGTATGCGCCTCGATGAAGCAGGGGCCCTCGCCGCGCCGCGCGCGCTCGATCGCCTCGCCGGCCGCCTGCCACACCGCGACGACATCGTTTCCGTCCACGACCGCCGTCGAGATCTTGAAGGCGCGTGCGCGGTCGGCGATGTCTCCCGAGGTGATCGTCGCGGACGGGGTGAACTCGCTGAACTGGTTGTGCTCGCACACGAGCACGAGCGGCAGCTTCCACAGGCTGCTCACGTTCAGGCATTCCATGAAGACCCCTTGATTGGCGGCCCCGTCGCCGAAGAACGCGACCGAGACCCGCGTATCGTGCGTGAGCTTCGAGGCGAGCGCGGCGCCGGTCGCGATGGCGAACCCGCCGCCGACAATGCCGTTCGCGCCGAGAATGCCCTTCGAGAAGTCCGCGACGTGCATCGAGCCGCCCATGCCCTTGCAGATGCCGGTGCGCTTCGCCCAGATCTCCGCCATCATCGCCTTGGGGTCGCCCCCCTTGGCGAGGAAGTGGCCGTGGCCGCGGTGGGTGCTCGTGATGAGGTCCGTCTCCCTGAGCTGGGCGCAGACGCCGGTCGCGATGGCCTCCTGCCCGATGTACAGGTGTACCGCGCCGGGGAGGTTGCCGGCCGCGGCATCGGCGCGCAGGCGCTCCTCCATCCGCCGGATGAGGAGCATGCGCTCGTAGAGCGCGAGGAGCTGTGCTTTACTGGGCTGGGTCGTTGGCATGTGGCTTTTCCTCGGAATGCCGGCGGACGGCGACGGGCCTAGCGGCGGAACTGAGCGATCGTCGTATCGAAGGAGCGCTTACAGACCTCGTCGATGGGCTTCCACCGCAGGTCCTTGTTGAGCACTTCGATCCCCCAGGGGCCGGCCCAGCCGGCCTTGCGCAGCTCACCGACATACCCCTTCACGTCGAACTCGCCCTCGCCGCAAAGCTGGCGGTGTTGCGTCGTCTCGATGTGCTGGTCGGGCATCGAGTGCGCCTTGGAGTAGCCGTCGTTGAGCTCCACGCCGAGGCGGTACTGCGCGGGGAAGCGGCCGACCTCGGCGGGCGTGAGGCCGATCTTCACGAGGTGCCAGAAGTCGAAGAAGATGCCGCCGTTCTTGCAGCCTGCGCCCTCGGCGAGGGCGCGCGCCGACTCGAGCGAGTCGATGATGCAGAACGGCATCATCTCGTAGGCGATGCTCGTCCCGTAGCGCTCGGCCTCCTTGCAGAGGGCCGCAAAGGACTCGATGAGCTTCGGCATCGGGACCGGCCGGCGGGTGAAGTCTCCGACCTTCACGGCCCGGGCCCGAAGCTGCTCGGCCGCCGTGAAGAGCTTTTGCTTCTGGGCGTCGGAGCGCTTCTTCGCTTCCCCGTCGAGGAACCAGTCGGTGAGGAACTCGAGCTCGACGTGCTTGATGCCGTTGTCGTCGAGGATCCGGCGCATCTCCTTGAGCGAGTGCTTCTCCAGGGTGTGATCGAGGTCGGCGTGCCAAATGCCGATGCCGGTGAAGCCCGCCTGCGCCGCCTTCTGCACGCGCTCCCGGAAGCCGACGGTGCTGTACTCGTGATCGGAAGGCGGCTCCGCGCCGACAGCGATGGTCCAGTAGGAAGCGAGCAGGTCGATGGCGGCGTTCATGGGTGGATCCTTGGGGGACTCGAGCTGATGCGCACGAGGTTGTACACCGGTGCCCGCGGCGGCGTAAAGACCGTCGGAGCGGATTGACCGCTACCGCGGGCCGCGCCCGGCGGGTGGCGCGCTACTGCGGGCCGCGCCGAGGGTCGTAGCCGAGGCCGGCCTCGGACCAGTTGGGCTTCATGCCGTACGGGGACTGCGTGAGCACGGCCTCCACCCGCCGGATCAGCCCATGCTCGATCTTGAAGGCCTCGCACAGCTCCCAGGTGATCGGGGCGTTGAGCCCACTCGGCACCGTCCGGCCGTTCGTGAGCTCGAAGGACCGCAGCTGGGCGTTGTGATCGAAGAAGCCAAAGGCGACCGCGACTCCACGGTCGGGATCGACCACGAGGAACCGGCGATCGCGGATACGGCTCACCACGTGCAGGAAGCCGAGCTGGAACTGCCCCTTGCAGCCGAGCGAGGCGTAGTTCACGCCCGCGGCGCTCGATGCGGCCCCGATCTTGAGCGAGGCGTTCCCCGTCGTCTGGGTGCCGTTCTCCAGCCGGTAGCAGTCATCGGCGAAGGGATAGACGCCATGGCCGTCGTTGTTCTCCATGCCGGTGAAGTACTGGTTGGCCACTCTCAGGAGCTCCGCGCGCGTCATGCGCTCCCCGGGCGGCACCTCGGTGGCCCAGAGAGGATCGGGCTCGCCGCGCTGCTCGAGCGCCTGCGGGCCCCGCGATCCGAGCGTGCCGCTCGGGCGCGAGACGATGGTCTCGATCTCGGAGATCTTGCCGCGCTGCACGCGCAGCCGCGTGGCGATGAGGTCGAGGTAGTCGTGCTCGTGCAGCACGGTGAACACGATGATCTCACCGGCCGCGGGATCCTCGAACTCGTTGCGATACTTGCCGAGCTCGGTCGCGGTACCCCAGAGGCCGTCGTGCAGATCGAGCGCCTGCCCGTTCTCCGTGTAGCGCACGCCGCGCGCGAGTGGCAGGCGTCCCGCATCGTGCGCGAGGAGGCTGTGCAGGTACTGATCCGCGAGCGCGACGAGACAGGCGCGGTCGCACGTTTGCGCTTGCGTCTGCGTCTGAGCCTGCGTCGCCGCACTGGCTGCCAGGGCGGCAGCGATCCCTCCCGCGCCGAGCACTTTCAGCCAGGCTCGCGCCTTCGGCCGTACCGCGTCGCTCACCCTCTGCCCGCTCATCGTCCGGCCGTCGGCACGTTGGTGTCCGGCGCCTCCTCGGCGTGAGGGGAGTCCCACACGGCCGATTT
>JASHYG010000440.1 GCA_030043215.1 Gammaproteobacteria bacterium | reverse complement strand
TCTCCTATCTCCTGCTGATTGCGGCATCGGCCATTCTCCTGCTCCTCGCCAAGAGAACGCACCTGGGCGCGGCGCTGAGCGCGCCCGGCGCACCTTCTGCATGGCTCTACGTGCGGTTCATTCGGCAGTACACGGGGATCGTGTGGATCGGAGCGCCCCTCGTTCTGGCCGGCGTGCTCATCGCGCTGTGGGCACGGCTCCACCTGGCCGGCAACTGGAGCGCCTCGGTGACGCTGAAAGAGGATCACGAGCTGATTCGCACCGGTCCTTACCGCTATGTTCGCCATCCGATCTATACAGGCATGTTGCTCGCCGTTGCGGGCACTGCCTGCGCGATCGGACAGGTCCGCGGCATTCTCGGGTTCGCTCTCGCATACCTCGCTCTGTGGCACAAGAGCCGGATCGAGGAGCGCATGATGGTCCAGAGGTTCGGCGAGGCGTACCTCGGCTATCGGGCCGCGGTGAAGGGGTTGATCCCCTTCGTCTTCTGACCCCGAGCGGCTCGCCTTGACTTGCCCCGAGCTCGCCGGTGACGATGCCGCAAGCCTCTGGAGTATCGAACATGCCCGATCCGCCCAGCTACACGCCGCCGAAAGTTTGGATCTGGAACAAAGCGAGCGGCGGCCGCTTCGCGAACATCAATCGCCCGGTCGCCGGACCCACGCACGACAAGGAGCTGCCGGTCGGCCGCCATCCCCTGCAGCTCTACTCGCTCGGGACGCCGAACGGCGTGAAGGTCACGATCATGCTCGAGGAGCTGCTGGCCCTCGGCCATGCCGGCGCGGAGTACGACGCCTGGCTGATCAACATCGGCGCGGGCGAGCAGTTTGGAAGCGGCTTCGTGGCGGTCAATCCCAACTCCAAGATCCCCGCTCTGCTCGATCGCAGCGGCCCGCCGGCGATCCGGGTCTTCGAGTCCGGCGCGATCCTCACGTATCTCGCCGAGAAGTTCGGCGCCTTCCTGCCGACGAGGATCGCCGCTCGCGCCGAATGCCTCTCGTGGCTGTTCTGGCAGGTGGGAAGCGCGCCCTATCTCGGCGGCGGATTCGGCCACTTCTACGCCTACGCGCCGGAGAAGATCGAATATGCCATCGACCGGTTCGCCATGGAGGTGAAGCGCCAGCTCGACGTGCTCGACCGGCGCCTCGCGGAGAGCGAGTACCTGGCGGGCGGCGACTACACGATCGCCGACATGGCCGTGTGGCCTTGGTACGGCGGTCTCGTGAAGGGCTGGCTCTATGAGTCGGCGGAGTTCCTGCAGGTGCAGAGCTACCTGAACGTTCAGCGCTGGGCCGACGCGATCGGCAAGCGGCCGGCCGTCGAGCGCGGGCGAATGGTCAACCGCGTCATGGGCGAGCCCTCGAGCCAATTGCGCGAGCGCCACGACGCCGGTGATTTTCAGACGAAGACGCAGGACAAGCTCGCGGCCGGCAGTTGAGCGGCTCGCGGGCTCGGCGCGCCCGGGTCAGCCCTCGTCGACGAATCGAGCGAATCCGGCCAGGAATTCGCGCAGCCTCACGCGGGTGGCTTCCTCGAGGATTTGACCGTCCTCACCGAATACCTGTGCGGCGTGCGGAATCATCAGACGGCCGCCCGTCCAGATCCGCGTGCCGAGCGTGCGCAGCACCGAAAGCCAGCTGTTCTGCGCGAGAATCGTCCCGAAATTACCCGGCGATGCGCCCATGACGGCGACGGGCCGGCCGCCGAAGATACGCGGGATGTCCGCAGGGGGCCGCGAGAGCCAATCGATGGCGTTCTTGAACACACCGGGAATGCCGTTGTTGTATTCGGGAGTCGCGAGCAGCAATCCGCCGCAGGCCGTGATGCGCGCCTTCAACTCGACGACGGCGGGCGGCAGACCCTCGCGACTCTCCAGGTCGGCGTCGTACAGCGGGATCCCGTGCAGCGTCGCGATCTCGAGCTGGGTGTCGGGTCCGCAGAGCGGCTGCGCCGCACGCAGGAGCGCGGTGTTGAAGGACTTCGCGCGCAAGCTCCCCGAGATCCCCAGTATCTTGACCATGTGCAGTGCTCCGTGCCGTCTTCGCAGCGAGCGGGACCGGTTTCCGCATGCGGGACGCATCATATCCCAGAAGTGGTAACCTCCCGAGCCGGCCAACCGCTTCCGGGATCCCCATGACCGATTCGTCCGCCGATTCCCCCTGCCGTCGCGCGCTCCTCATCGCTGCCGGACTGCTCGGCCTGTCTCTCGCCGCGGCACGCCCCGCGCCGGCTGTTGCGGACACCGTTCTGATCACCGGCGCAAATTCGGGCATTGGTCTCGAGTTCGCCAAAGAGTATGCCGCGAAGGGCTGGACCGTCATCGCGACTCACCGCCGCTCCGAGCCCCCGAGAACCCTCACGGAGCTCGCGGCTCGGTACGCGAATGTGCGGATCGAGAGGCTGGACGTGACCAGCGTCGATGAGGCGAGGGCCTTGGCCCGCAAGCTCGAGGATGTGCCCATCGATGTGCTGATCGATAACGCCGGCGTCTACAACGACCGCAGCCATTGCCGGGCGGACGATGAGGAGTGCCCGGGAGACTGGTCGGTCGAGTCGTTCGGCAAGCTCAAGTATTCCCTGCTCGATACGATCATGGCCGTGAACATCAAGGGCCCGCTGATCGTCGCCGAGGCCTTCTACGACAATGTGAAGGCGAGCCGAGAGAAGAAGATCATCGCGATCAGCTCGAGCAACGGCACGCTGACCGGAGAGAAGTCACCGGCCCAGGGCGCCATTTTCTACCGCATGAGCAAGGCGGCGCTCAACCGGGAAATGCAGATCGTGGCCGCCTCGACCAGGCGGGACGGAGTCACGGTCGTGATGCTGAATCCCGGTCCGACGCTCACCGAGCACCAGGAGTATCTGAGGAGATACCCGGAGATGCTCACGACGGCCTTCACGGTCGGGCACATGATCGAGACGATCGACCGGGTCACCATCCGCGACACGGGCCGGTTCTTGCGTTACGACGGCGCGACGGAGCCGTGGTAGGGCGCCGGCGCCGCGAGCCGGCGTTGACATGTTTACCACATGTGATTATGCTTAGCACATGTCAAAGATGATCCAGCTGCGTAATGTTCCGGAGCCGCTGCACCGGCAGCTGAAGGCGCGAGCGGCTCTGGCGGGCTTGCCCCTGTCGGACTACCTCATTCGCGAAGTGCGCAAGCTCGCGGAGTATCCGACGCCCGAGGAGATGCGCGAGCGGCTGAGTCGGCGGAGCGCGTATCGCGGGGCGGTGTCACCGACCGCCCTGCTGCGGGCGGAGCGGGACGACCGTTGATCGTCATCGATGCTTCGGCGGTAATCGAGCTGATACTGAGGACGGAGCTCGGCGAGAAAGTCGAAGAACGCGTGCTCGTGGCCCAGGAGCGCTTGCACGCCCCGCATCTTCTTGATCTGGAGACCCCGCAGGTACTGCGCCGTCTCGTGCAACTCAAGGAGATCCCGCTCGTTCGCGCGCGGGAGGCGCTCGAGGACTACATGGAGTTGTTCATCGAGCGCTCCGCACATCAACCTCTGCTACCGCGCATCTGGGCGCTGCGCGAGTCGCTGACCGCATACGACGCGGCATACGTGTCGCTGGCCGAGGCGCTCGACGTCACGGTGATCACGTGCGATGCCAAGCTCGCGCGCTCGCACGGGCATCGCGCCAGGGTTGAGCTGATCGAATGATCGGGTGGGGCTGGCGACCCGCGAGGACTCCGGGGGGCTGTGCCGGGATGAGCTCATTTGTGTCGTTCGCGGTGCGTGGCTATCATGCGGGCGGGAAACAAGCCCGATTCCGAGCGTTCGCGGCGCACAGGGGGCCCGGATGTCACGTCCACGCAGAACTGCCGTACGCGGATTCGCTGCGCTCGGCCTCATGCTGCTCGCCGTTCCTGCTTTCGCGCAATCGTCGTGCGAGACCCTCGCTGAGCCTCCGACGGCGCTCGTTCCCGCGGGGGACGTGCTGCGTGCCGGGCACCTCGGCCGCGAGATCGGGGACACCCCCGACATCGTCCACTTCTATGTCGATCTGATCGGACTCGGGCTCGTGGGGCCGCGCGAGGCGCCTCGCCGGTTCATGGTGAGCCATCCGCTCGCGGAATTCGCCGAGCTCGGGGAGGACGCGAACGCCTACGACTCGGTGAGCCGCGTGGTGCTGCTGCCCATTCCGGGGACCGCCGCGGCCCCGGGCGGTCCGCAGATGACGATCGAGGCGATCGAGATCAAGGGCATCAAATCCCGCCGGTACAACCCGTCGATGAGCGACCCCGGCGCGAGCTACCTGAAGCTTATTGTCAGCGATCTGGATGCGACCCTCGCGGTGCTGAAATCCGAGCGGGTGCCCATCATCACCGCCGGAGGCAATCCCCTGGATCTGCCCGGGTGGCCGGGCATCAGCGGCAAGATCCGCGCAGTGTTCGTGCGGGATCCCGATGGATATCCGGTCGAGCTGATGCAGATCACGCCTGCGCCGCCGACCACGGCCCCGGCGGGCTCGAAGGTGCTCGGCGCGCGCGTTACCGTGGTCGTGGACGACATCGGGGCCACCTGCCGCGTGTACGAGGAGCTGGCAGGTCCCGGCTTGAAGTTCTGGGAGAGTCCCTCGTGGCTGGGGGACGCGGTGCACGAGAGACTGACCGGCACGCACGGCAAGTTTCGCTTAGGCATCGCCATGGTTCCCGGCTCTCCGGTCGCCCTGGAGCTGATCCAGTACCAGCATCATCGCAAGCCGTTTCAGCGCGCGTACATTCAGGATCCGGGCACCGCGCACTTCCTGTTCATGTCGAAGGACGATGACGTGATCATCTCGCGGGTGAGGGCGGCTCACCTGCACACACTCAGCCGCTCTAATGCGCCGGTCTTCCTCAGCTCGACGACGCGCTCCTTCTTCGTGCCGGATCCCCAGGGCTTCTGGCTCGAATTCATGGACCACGACGTGAAGCGCGAGCCGACCAAGTAGCCCCGGGGCTCGCAGGGAGTTGCGAGCTCTTCTCACCGCCGGTGCGCAATGGCGAGCTCTTCTCTCTGCTGCGAGTCCCTGACTCACGGCACGGGCGGGCTCGTGCTCGCGTACGCGCTCGTGCTGGCCGCGCTGCTGGGAGGCCTCATCCACACGCGCTCATCCCCGAGCAAGCTGCTGCTTGCGCCGCTCCTCGCCGCTCCGCTCACTCTGCTCGCCGGCTGGGTTGAGGCTCTGATGAGCCTTCTCTCGCGCAGCTCCGGTCCCAGCGGCGAGAGTGTGCTGCAGCTTGCGCTGGGCGCGACGGCTGCCGCCGCCATCGGCTACGTGGCGGGTCGCCTGCTCGGGGTGCGCCGACCGCTCGCGGGCCCGTTGCATCGGCGTGGCGCGATCGTGTCTAGCGACAGGATTCCCAGCGCCGGTGCCGGCGCCGGCATCACACTCGCCGGTGTTCCGGTTGCCATGGAAGATGAGACCAAGCACTTCAAACTCATCGGCACGACCGGCACGGGCAAGAGCACCGCCATCCACGAGATGCTGCGCGCGGCCCTGGCCCGCGGGGATCGCGCCATCATCGCCGATCCCGACGGCGGCTATCTCGCGCGCTTCCACGATGCCGCGCGCGGGGATGTGATCCTCAATCCCTTCGACGGCGATGCCCGCAAGTGGGACCTCCTCGGTGAGATCACGAACGACTACGATGTGGAGCAGCTCGCCCGCTCGCTGATCCCCGACGGTGGGGATCCGGATCGGGTGTGGAGCGAATATGCGCGCACGTTCTTCATCGCGGTGACGCAGCAGGCGATCGCGGCGGGGACCCGGAGCGACGCGGAGCTCTATCAGCTGCTGACGGCTGCCAAGGCCGACGAATTGAGAACGATGCTGGCCGGCACCGCGGCCGGGCCGTTCCTCGAGCCGGGCAACGAGAAGATGTTCGGCTCATTGCGCTCGGTCGCGAGCTCGGCCGTCCGCGCGCTGAAATACACGCAGCGCCAGCAGGCGACACCGCTCTCCGTGCGGCAATGGGTGAGGGAGGGGGCGGCGAGGGACGCCAGCGGTCGGGGCGGCGTGCTGTTCCTTCCCTACAAAGCGGGCGAGATCGCAGCGCTCGGCTCGATGATCTCGGCCTGGATGCGCATCGGCATCTTCGAGGCCATGAACGGGGGCGAGGGCGATCAGCGCCTGTGGTTCGTCATCGACGAGCTCGATGCGCTCGGTGAGATCGATGGACTCAAGGACGCTCTGGCGCGGCTGCGCAAGTTCGGCGGCCGGTGCGTCCTTGGCTTTCAATCCATCGCGCAGGTGTCGGGAACGTACGGCCGGGGCACCGCCGAGACCATCATCGAGAATTGCGGCAACACTCTCATTCTGCGCTGCTCGGCGAGCGAGCGCGGCGGCACCTCGGAGTTTGCATCGAGGCTCATCGGCCAGCGCGAGGTCGTTCACACCACCCTCTCCACGACGCGCAGGGTCGCAGAATGGCGGGCGTCCACCACGGTGAGCCAGCACTTGAGGACCGAGCCCGCCGTCCTGGCCTCGGAGGTCGAGCGGCTGCCCGATCTCGCGGGCTTTCTCAAGCTCGCATCGAGCCCGGACTGGCGGACGGTGAGACTCACTCCCCTCGATGTGCCGCTCGTCCGTCGCGGGCGACAGTCGACTTGATCGGAGCCTTCGCGCATCCAGACGAGGCCCTCGGGGGTGGGAGTGCTCGCGGTGTATACTGTGGGCTCCGCGAGCGGAGAGGAGGCTAGACCGCCATGCCCTCGGTTCATCGAAGACGCTTGCTAGGGACCCTCATCAGTGTCGTCCTCGCCCTCATGCTCGCCCGGCTTCCCTCGCCGGTGCTCGCGCAGGGCTCCATCTCGGCCGGCAGCCAGGCCGCCGATGTGGCGACCCCCGCACCGTGTTTCTTCCGACGGCAATGGTCCGGCACCTGGAAGTCGACGCCCGACGCGCGCACGGTCTACATCTCGGTCAATCATCAGATCTATCGGCTCGATCTGGACTCCGCTTACCCGCTCCTCAAATCGACCTGGACGGTGCTCAGCGACCGGGACTCGGGCGACACCATCTGCAACGCTGTCGACTTCAAGCTCGTGGCCTCCGACCAGCTCGGCTTCAGGGAAGCCGTCATCGTCAGGCGGCTGATTCCCCTCACGCACGCCGAAGCGGCCTCGTTACCGAAGAGTCTGCGGCCGTAGCTCGACCGCGGGCGAAAGCGCAGGGGGCCGTTGACCGCGCCCTTGGGGGACCCGATGAAGCGTATCGCCACCGTGCTCGTCGCGGCATCGCTAGAGCTGTGCTCAGGGTTTACGCTCGCGGAGACTGCAAATCCCACCGTGACCGTGGAATCCGGCGCCCTGGTGGGAGTGCGGGAGGGAACCGTCGAGGTCTTCAAGGGGATTCCCTACGCCGCGCCGCCTGTCGGTGCCCTGCGCTGGGAGCCGCCCAGCCGGCCGGCGAGCTGGGCCGGCACGCGAGAGGCTTCCGCCTTCGGGCCGGACTGCCCGCAATGGCGAAGACAATCCGCGGCGACGTTGAGCGGTGATCGGCGGCAGAGCGAGGACTGCCTCTTTCTCAACGTGTGGACGTTCACTGCGGCGAGGAAAGCCCCGGTCATGGTCTGGATCCATGGCGGCGGATTCCGCTCCGGGTCGGGCTCCAGGCGCTTCTACGACGGCGGCGATTTCGCGAGGGACGGCGTGATCCTCGTCACGATCAATTATCGTCTCGGCGTTCTGGGCTTCTTCGCTCATCCGGCGCTCACCGCGGCCGCCGCGCGAGGGGCGCCGCTCGGCAACTACGGCATCCTGGATCAGATCGCGGCGCTGCGATGGGTGAAGCGCAACATTGCCGCCTTCGGCGGCAACCCCCGCAACGTGACGGTGTTCGGCGAATCCGCCGGCGGCAGGAGCGTGTTGAGGCTCCTCGCTCTGCCCGCCGCAAAGGGGCTGTTCGCCAAGGCCATCGTCGAGTCCGGGGAAGGCTGGGAGCCGCAAAGGACTCTGGCGGAGGAGGAGCGCAGGGGCTCCGCGCTGGCTTCCGCCCTGGGGCTCGCCGCCGGAGCGACGCCGCAACAGCTGCGCGCGCTGCCCTTCGAGCGGCTACTCGACGCCCAGGCCTCGCTCCTGCGCATCGGTCCGTTCGACGACGGGCGCTTCATCCGGGACAGTATCTCGCAGGCGTTCGCCGCCGGCCGCGAGATCCACGTCCCGCTGGTCATCGGCTCGAACAGCTACGAAGCCTCATTGATGAGCAGCTTCCACGTCTCGCCCGCCGAGGAAGCCGCACGGGTGCCGCGGTCTGCAGTGCCTCTCTATCCCGGAGCCGCGGCAGAGGTCGGCAGAGCGTACTTCGGCGATTCCGTCATGGGAGCGCCGGCGCGCTGGTTCGCATCGCGAGCGTCGGCCGCTGCGCCATCCTATCTGTACTACTTCTCCTATGTGCCGACGGCGCGCCGCGGGACGGTGGCCGGCGCGGGACACGGCGCAGAGATCCCCTTCGTTTTCGGGAGCTGGTCCGCATCCTACGACCGCGCGGCGTCGGCGGAAGATCGCGCGATGGAGACCCTCATGCACGGCTGCTGGGTCTCGTTCGCGAGGACCGGCCGGCCGGCCTGCGCGGACGGCGCGTGGCCGGCCTACCGTCCGCAAGCGGACGAGTTGATGGAGTTCGGCGTGAGGTCCGGTCCGAGAGCGGCTCCCCGAGGAGCGCAGGATGACGCTCTGCAGCGCGCGCTTCTGCCGATTCCTCCCGCGGCGGACCTCACCCCCGGTCCGGCCGGACCATGACCTTGCATTGAGAGGTTCGCTGGCGGAGCGCCTCGAACGTGGGGGGCAGTTCCGCGAGCGACACCGTATCGGTCACCATCGCCTTGGCCGCCGCCCGCCCGCCGTCGAGCATGTCGAGCGCGGCGCCATACTCGCCCATGTTGAAGAACGCGGACATGATGATGCGGACCTCCTTCGAGACCGCCCGGAAAGGAACGAAGCTGTCGAGCGAGGTGCAAAGGCCGAGCATGACGATCGAGCCGCGCGACCGCACGTGCTCGATCGCGAGCGCGAGGATGCCGGGCCTGCCGACGCACTCGAATACCACATCGGGTGCTCCGCCGAGCGCATCCGATACGCGGCGCACCGCGTCCTCGTCGGCCTTGACGAATGCGGTCGCGCCGATCGTGAGTGCCAGCTCGGCTTGCAGGGTCGTGAGGTCGGTGACCGCGACTCGGGTGGCGCCGAGGCGCCGCGCCCAATAGGCGACGCCGAGCCCGATCGGTCCGGCGCCCATCACCATCACTCGCGCGCCCGGCGACAGGCCCGCGAGCATCACGCCGTGCAGCGCGACCGCCAGGGGCTCGACCAGCGCTCCATCTTCGTCCGATGTCGTTCCGGGGAGCCGCAAGCACTGCCGGTCCTTCGCCACCGCGAGCTGCGCATACCCGCCGCCCTGCAGCATCATGCGCTCGCAGCGGGCCGGCTCGCCCGCGAGGCAGAAGGGACACCGGCCGCATCCGCGCACCGGCGCCACCGCGACCCGGTCGCCCGGCTTCAAGCCGTGCACGGCGCGGCCGGCCTCCAGGACCTCGCCGGCAAACTCGTGGCCGAGGATCGCTCCGGCTCGCGCGCCCATGGCCGGCTCGCGCGTCATGTGCAGATCGCTGCCGCAGATTCCGCAGCGCGCCACGCGGATCAGGACCTCGTCCTCCACCGGGCGCGGCTCGGGCACCTCCTCCACCGCAAGCGGCGCGTCAAAGCCGCGAAAGACAGCGGCCTTCATTACGCGAGCGCGCTCTTGAGCCGCACCAGCATCCGGCTCCACGCCCGCTCGGCCTGCGCGTGGTTGTACACCTGCGAGTCAATGACGCACCAGCCGTGCATCGCGCCCTGGTAGACCTGGATCTCCGCGCGCAGGTGTGCCTCGTGGAAGGCTTCGCGCAGTACGGTCTTTGCGTTCGGCTGACGCATGTCGTCGTTCGAGGCAATGGCAATCAGAAACTGCGCCTTGATCTTCGGTACCAGCAGATGCGGGCTGTCCGGTCCGTCCGTCACCAGGTTCGCCCCGTGGAAGGAGCCGCCGGCGCCGATGCGATCCGGGAACGCCGCCGCGGTGCGCAGCGTGAACGGACCGCCCATGCAGTAGCCGGTGGTCGCCATCTTTCGCGTCTTGCTGACGGAGGGCTGGCCGTCGAGGTAGGGAATGTACGCGCCGGCATCGGTCACGACGTGCTCCGGCGTGAGCGAGCTCATGAGGGTCGTGAGCGCCTTGCGCGTGGCGGGATCCCCGAAGTTCGGGTGCGGCCCCGAGGTGGGCGCCTTCTGAATCCGATAGAACGGGTTGACGACCAGCACCGAGTAGCCCGACTCCGCGAGCCGCGTCGCCATCTGCTTGAAGGCGGGACGCAAGCCGAAGATGTCCGGCCACATGAGCACGCCGGGATGGGCGCCCCGGGCTGGATGCACGAAGTAAGCGTCCGCAGTGCCGTCGGGGGTCTGGATGTCAACGTCCGCTCCCGTCACCTCGACGGCGTTCGCGACAGGCGGCAGCAACGAGACCATGCCGGCGCCCGCCGTGAGGGCTGCGAACTGTCTTCGCGATAGGCCCCTCGACTTGAGCTCATATTCGACCATGTCGTCAAGCGAGTCGTTGTCGCACATATTCTTCTCCGATGATCGATGGGCGGATCCGCGCATCCCCACGGGAGGCGGCGCATTCGAGTCAGACCCCGGCGAGTCTGGTCTCCGCGCCGCGCCCGCGCAAGGGCCGACCGGCCGATCGGCACGCGCCCCCGCCCCCGGGGTGCTACCATGGCAGCGCATCTCGAGGAGAATCTCATGGCGCTCGATTCCTGGATTGCCAACCCGTCCTACCGTGCGTCGCCGCCGGCACCCGGGGAGTTGATGGCGGACTATCGGGCGCGCATCGCCCACGAGCAGAGTCTGGCGTCGGAGCGCAGGCAAGCGGAGCTCGCCGAGCAGGTGTCGGCGCGGAACACGCCCGGCGAGCGCATCCGCATCTGGGAACGTCGGCATGGACTCACGCTGCCTCGCGATTCCAACCACAGGCTGCTCGGCATGGTCGCGGCCGAGACGGATCTTGCAGTGGAGCAGGTCCAGGAAGAGCAGCGGCGACGCCTCGGCGCTGCGCGGGGGACCCCGGAGCCCGTGGCCCCTCCCGCGGAGCAGAAGGCAAGCCTCTAGCGCACCGATTGCGGAAGACCGCAGGCGTCTCCCGGTCGCGGCTGCGGCCGGGAGACTTCCCTCACGCGCCCGCCGTGTTGGGATCGCGCCAGGCTCGCTCGAACGGCAGCCGCCACGCATTCGGCGCGATGAGCTGGTGGATGGCGTTGGGTCCCACGATCCCGGCGCGTAGAGTCGAACGGGCGGCGGTGACTCGAGCAAGGGCACCGACACCTCCCACAGCCGCTCGATGCCTTCGGCCGTGGTGAACAGGGTGTGGTCGCCCCGCATCGCATCGAGGATCAGCCGCTCGTAGGCCTCGAGCACATCCCCCTCGTAGCGCGTGTCGTGCATGGCGAACTGCAAGCTGAGCTTGTCGAGCCGCATGCCCGGGCCTGGCCGCTTGCCGTAGAACGATAGCGACATCTTGGAGGAGTCCGCCAGGTCGAACGTCAAGTGGTCCGGCCCCTGGGAGCCGACGCCGGAGCCCGCCGGGAACATGCTCTTCGGCGGCTCCCGGAAGGCGATCGAGATGATCCGCTGGCCTTCCGCGAGCCGCTTGCCGGTGCGCAGATAGAAAGGCACGCCGGCCCAGCGCCAGGTATCGATGGAGCATCTGAGCGCAATGAAGGTCTCGGTATCCGATTCCGGCGCGACGCCTTTCTCAGCGCGATAGCCGGTGTACTGCCCGCGCACCACGTCGGTCGGCTGGATGGGCAGCATGCAGCGAAAGACCTTGTTCTTCTCGTCGCTGATCGGCGCGGACGCGAGAGCGGTGGGCGGCTCCATCGCGACGAAGGCGAGGATCTGGAACAGATGGGTCACCACCATGTCGCGGTAGGCCCCGGTCGACTCGTAGAAGGCGGCGCGCCGGTCGAGCCCCAGCGTCTCCGGCACGTCGATCTGCACGTGATCGATGAAGTTGCGGTTCCAGATCGGCTCGAACAGCCCGTTCGCGAACCGGAATGCGAGGATGTTCTGCGCCGGCTCCTTGCCGAGGAAGTGATCGATGCGGAAGATCCGATCCTCGTCGAACACCTCGTGCAATTTCGCATTGAGCGAGACCGCGCTCGCGAGGTCGGTGCCGAACGGCTTCTCCATGATGATGCGGGCACGCGCAATGAGGTTGGCCTCGGCGAGCGTGTGGATCGCCGCGAGCGCCGCATTGGGCGGCACGCTGAGATGGTGCAGGCGGTCGTTCTTGCCGTTGAAGGCCTGCTCCGCGCGCTCCACGGCGGCCTTGAGGGCGCTCGGACCGGCTGCGAGGGGCACGTAGTCCAGGCTGTCGCTGAAGGTCTTCCATTCTTCGTCCTCGACCTTGCACGTCGAGAACTGGCCGAGCGCTTCCCGCGCGAGCTTCCGGAACGCATCGGGCGTCAGGTCATCGAGCGAGACACCGACAATCCGGCACCCCGGAATGAACCCGATGCTCGTCAGCCGGAAGAGCCCCGGCAGGAGCTTGCGCTGGGCCAGATCGCCGGTGGCGCCCACCAGCACGACGACCTGAGGACGTTCCGGGCCCACTCCTGCGGGAATCTTCGCCACTTCGTGCACCCTCTGCTGGTCGGATCGAACGGTCGCCTCGAGGCACCACGCGCATCGCGCGGCGTCGTGGGAAGCGAGCAGTATGCCAGATCGCGCGGTCCGCTCACCTCACACGCCGCAGTCGCCACTCGTCTTTCCCCGCGCGTATCGTCGCGGCGGCGAGCAAGAGCGCGAGCCCGAACCACGTGAGCGCGTAGACGAGATGATTGTTGGGAAAGCGGATGATCGTCAAGCCGCCGGCGGGGAAGCCTCCAGGGTTCGGCTCGGCATCCGCATCGATGAAGTAGGGGGCGACGTTCGACAGGCGACGCGTCGCCGCGATGGCCTCGATGTCGCGCGAGTACCAGCGATCATCGGCTGGGGAGTTGGCGTGCAGGAACGCCCCGCCCGGCTCCGACATGCGCAACAGGCCCGTCACGACGGCCTCGCCGCCGATCTCGCCGGCCGCCCGCGTGCGCGGATCTCGGCGCTCCGGCGGCACGAAGCCGCGATTGACCAGCACAATGAATCCGGCATCCGTTCTGAAAGGCGTGAGCACCCAGAAGCCGCCGCCGAGCTCCGTCACCGCCCGCACGAGGGTCTCGCGGTCGTTGAGGAATTGCCCGCTCGCCCGCACGCGCCGGTACTCATCGCGCGCCCGAGTCGCCTGCGGCCACTCGGCCGGCCCCGGCGCGGCCACTGGCGCCGCGTGAGCGCGCCGATCGACCCGTGCGATCAGGTCCAG
>JASHYG010000439.1 GCA_030043215.1 Gammaproteobacteria bacterium | reverse complement strand
GCGATGTCCTTGGTGCTGATCGCCTGCAGGTTGGTCGTCCCGAGATTGTTCAGCGTGGTGCTCGTGAGGTTCGAGACCTGACCGGTGGTCAGGGCGGCGATGTCCTTGGTGGTGATCGCCTGCAGCTGGGCGCTGCTCAGGTTGTTCAGCGCGGTGTTGCTGAGGCCCGCGACCTCGACGCTGGTCAGCGCGCCGATGTCCCCGGTGGTAACGGCCTGAAGCTGAGTGCTGCCGAGCGCGTTCAGCAAGCCGGTGGACAGTTGCGAGGCGACGAGCAGCGCGATCTGCGTCGTGGAGATGTCTGCGGCCATGGCCGCAATCGCGGCCGAGCTGATGTCAACGATCGCCGAGCTCGATATCGCGTTGATCTGCGCCGTGGAGAGCTGCGCCGCCTGAGCCGAGGTCAGAACCTGGAGATCCGTGGACGTGAGAGATGCAATCTGGACGGTTGTTAGCGCACCAACTTGAGCCGGAGTCATCATCGAGATTATGGAAGACATGCACCACCGTCCCTAAAGTTGTCCATGGCGACGCTCGGCTCGCCATCGCAGCTACGTAATTTCAAACTCGGCCGGACCCTGCGCCGGGTCAGACCTGTTCATGGAATCGGCAAGGCAGCTGAAATCTTTACGGGATCGGGCCGCTTATGGTGAGGCGGCAGGGTCGTGCTCTCCAAACGGTGAAGCCGGTCACATGCGGCCGCATCGAGCGTCCGGGCCGGATTCGCAGCGCACGTCCAGCCTTGGGATTTCCGAGATCAGGCGATCAGATCGAGCAGCACGTTGCCGCCGTCCGCCCACGCCGCGAGCAGCTGAGCGAGCTGGACGCTGTCCTCGATCGGAATCTGTTGGAGGATCTCGCTCGTCCACGCATTCTTGATGACCGCCACCGTGAGCCCCGTGCCGGAGTCCGTACGCAATTCGAGCGTACGGTTGACTTGGGCGAGATGAGCGTTGATCTGCTTCACCGCCGACTGCAAGGTCTGCGGGCTCGGAGGCTCCGCGGCGCCCGAGTCGTGCGCGGAGGTCTCGACATCCACCGGTGCGGGATCCGGCCGCTTCTCGGGGGAGCCTTGCTTGTTGCGGCGGCCCGAGCCGAGATCGGGCATCGAGCCGGGAGTCCCGATGGGCCTGATGCCGCCGACCTCTGATGCCATGCATGGCTCCCAAGAGAATATCGGTGCGCCGGCGGGAGCTGTCGGGGGACGTGGCCGTCCGCGGTCTAGGCCGGCGTGACGGCGGATGCGTCAGGAGCCGCCGCGGGGGCGGACGCTTGCCGCACTTCCGGACCGATGGCAATCCAGGCGCCGCGAATGTCGCCGAGCAGACCCAGTACCTCGCTCACGCGGCCGGCATCGCTGTGGACATTGGCAAGCAGCAGCTGCCGCGCCATGTACTCGTACAGATTGCTCAAATTCTGCGCGAGTGGGCCGCCTTTCTCGAGATTGAGGCTGCCGCGCAGCTCCGCGATGAGGATCACGCAGCTGTGCAGCAGCTTGGCCTTGCGCACGGTGTCGCCGCGCTCGATGCAGCCGCGGGCGGCGAGGAGCCGCTCGACAGCCGCATCCATGAGCATCTGCACCAGTCCGTGAGGATCGGCGCTCGCGACAGCGCCGTGCACCGAGGTGCTGTTGTAGGCCGACAAGCCCGATTTCTGCCCGTAAACGCTCACGTGATCGCTCCGTCAAGTCCTGCTCTCTGGGAATTAACGGCCATCGGACGGCGAACTTGAGCCGCCGAGCTCAGGCGTTGGGAGTGCCCTGAACCGTCGGGAGACTCGCGAACGCCTGGGTCAAGTATGCAGAGGTGGTCTGCATCGAGGACAGCAGCGTGTTCAGGGCCGAGTACTGCTCGGTCAAGCTCGCCGAAAGCGCCGCCATCTGCGTGTTGAGCTCGTTGCTCTGCTGAGTGAGGGCATTCTCCTCGGACACCAGGGTTTGGTTGGCGGAGGCGATCGAGCCGTTGGAGGCGAGCGCCGCGGTGATCTGGGAATTGAGGTTCGTCGCGACTCCGTCGGTGCCGCTGAACAACTCGCTCACGGCATTGAAGTCGGTCGACAGTGCGTTCGACAGCGTCGTCTGATTGAGGCTCAGCGACCCGTCGCTGTTCGCCGTGATGCCGATGCTCGCGAGCGAGTCGTAGGTGGAGGATCCTGTGTCGACCACGCTGTCGAGCACGCCCTGGATCTGATTCTCGATGCCGGAGAGCAGCGCGTTGCCCATCATCGGTCCGGCCGTGTTGGTCGTCGAGTCGTAGCTCCCCAGAGAGGAGAGGGAGCTCGCGAGCGTGTTGTAGGCGGAGACGAAGGCGCTCACGTTGTTCTCGATCGTCGACGCGTCGGTGCTCACCGTCAGCGAGGCCGGGCTGTCGGTGGCGGTCGTCCCCGCGAGGGTCAGCGTCACGCCGGAGATCGCGCTCGTGATCGTATTGCTCGGGCTGGTGGCCGCCACCCCGGCAACGCTGTAGCTCGCATCCTGCGCCGTCGATTGCTGCGTGTAGTTCTTCGTGTTGGTGCTGCTGTAGGTGAGGCCTGCGAGGGCGTCGCCCGAGTCCGTTTCGGCCACCGTGATGGTGTTGGCCGCGCCCGTCAGCGACGAGGAGAGCAGCAGGTAGGCGCCGTCGGTGCCCTGCAGCACGCTCGCCGTGATGCCCGGATTGCCGCTCGCCGAATTGATCGCGCTCGCGATTCCATCGAGCGTGTCGTCACTGCTGCCGATATCGACGCTGAAGCTGCTGCTGCCGAGCGACAGCTGCAAGGTGCCGGTGCCGATCGTCGCCGTGCCGTCACCGGAGAAGGCTCCCGAGAGCAGCTGCTCGGCCTGTGCGAGCGCCGAGACCGTCACCGAGTAGGTGCCCACCGGCGCATCAGAGCTCGCGGTGGCCGTGAATACGGAATCATCGCTGCTGCTCGCCGTCTGGGAATCGAACGCGCTCGGCGTGTCGAGTGTGCTCAGTGAGGATTGGAACGTCGACAGGGCGCTCTGCAGCGTGCCGAGCGCGGAGATCTGCGTGGTGTCCGCCTCCGTCTGATTGGAGATCAGGGTCTCCTGCGGGGCCTGGGCCGCAGCCACGAGCTCGGAGACGAGCGAGCTGACATCGATCACCGAGCCGCCGGCCGCATCCGCGCTCGAGCTGCTGGCGATCGAGACCGGTTGCAGGCCATTTTCCGTATTGGTGACGCTGCTCGTGCTCATCGCTCGCTCCCTTCATCGCCTGGAGCCAGAACGGCGATGGGCGGGCGCCCTACGACGCCCGCCCACCCGATCTGACTTGAGTTTTCTTGGCTCCCGGACACGCCCGTTACGGCAGCTTCTGCAGGAGAGTCAGGATGTTTTGCGGAATCTCGTTGGCCTGCGCCACCATCGCCGTGCCCGCCTGCTGCAGGATCTGAGCCTGCGACAGATTCGAGGTGGCCTGCGCGTAGTCCGTGTCCACGATCGCGCTCTTGGCGGCCGTGAGGTTCGTCGCATCCGTGTTCAGGCCCGTGATGGCCGCCGAGAAGCGGTTCTGGTAAGCGCCGAGATCCGCGCTCGTGGTGGCGAGCTGTTGCAGCGCGTTGTCGATGGAGATCAGCACCAGGTTCGAGTTGTCGACGCTCAGTACGTTGGCGTCGGAGAGGGTGCTGGCTCCTGTCGTGCTGCCCGTCGGCGGGGTCGCGGCCGCGCCTGCCGAGCCGAGGGCATACGCCGCCCCGACCCCGAGCGTGCCCAGGGTGGCAGTCGTCGTCGAGGTGGGGTCGAGAGCGATGGTCACATCCTGCGCCGATGCGTCGGCCGAGCTCAGGTCGATGGCGCCGCTCGAGTCCACCGTGGCGACGATGTCGTCGGAGGAGCCGATCGCCTGATTGATGGCGCTCGCGATATTGGCCAGATCCGTCGTCTGGTTGCCGGTGAGCGTGACGGCGGTCGTCTCGACGGCGGCGTTACTGCCCACCGTGATGTCGAAGACGGCCGTGTTGCCGGCGTCGGCGGTCGTATCCGCATACGCCGCGCCACCGGACCCGGTCGTATAGAAATTGCCGATGGCGTCGGTCGCGGCGCTCGCGATCGAGGAGACACTGATGATCTGGCCGGCATTGGCGCCGACCTGGAAGTCCGCGCCCTGGAAGGAGCCGTCGAGCAAATTCACGCCGTTGAACTGAGTGTTCGCAGCGACGTTGTTGATGTCCGCGGCGAGCTGCGAGAACTGTGCGTTGAGGTCCTCGCGGTCGTCGGAGCTGTTGGTGGCGTTGAGCGACTCCACGGCGAGGTCGCGCATGGTCTGCAGATCGTTCACGATCTCCGAGAGCGCCCCGGAGGCAGTCTGGGAGAGCGACACGCCGTCGTTCGCGTTCTGCGCAGCCTGATCGAGACCGTTGATCTGCGAGGTCATGCCCTGAGCGATCGCGTAGCCGGCAGCATCGTCCGCGGCGGTATTGACGCGCAGGCCCGAGGACAACTGCTGCAAGGCAGTGGCCAGCTGCGCGCCCGACGCAGTCAGATTGTTCTGCGCGACGAGCGAATCGATGTTCGTGTTGAGGACGAGTGACATTGCCTGTAACTCCTGATGTTTCGTTCAGGCGCCGGACACCCGGTCCGTTGCGCCGCTACCGCCCGCGGCCTGCTGCCGCTTCTGTTCAGGGTATTTATCGGTGCGCCGCGCACGAACTTGACCGCCTGGAGTTCCAATCGTCGGTGAATCTGTCGAGCGCATCACAGTTCCAGGGTCAAGACAGGTAGTTAAAGAGCGAGAGCTTCGCGATGGAGGCATACGACTCCTCGGCGGCCTGCAAGGCGAGCTCCTCCGTGCTGAGCTGGGTCGTGGCGGCGGCGTAGTCGGCGTCGGAGAGCTGGGAGATGGACGACTGCAGGGTCGTCTGCTCGCTCGACGCGCTCGATTGCGAGGTGGTCACCGCATTGATCCGGGCGCCGACCGAGGCCTGGACGTTGTCGATGTTGTTGAGCGCATTGCTGATTTGCTGCGATGCACTACCGATCTGAGTCGTCATCTGCCCGGAGGTCAGCGTCGTCGAGTTGAGGGTGCTGATGAGGCCCGAGAGGGCGCTGAACACGCTCGCGGTGCCGGACGGTGCCACGGTGAATTGATCGTTGGTCTGCGGTGTGCCGCTCACCGTGACCTCGATGCCGTCGAAGTCGATGGCGTTTCCGCTCGTGTACGTGCCGGACGTGACGACATCATCGTCGCTGTCGGTCACCTGATACTGCGTGGGGCTGGTGAACGAGATGGTGTAGGTCCCCGCATTCGAGGCCCAGAGGCTCGGGTCGGTGACCGTCCCGGTGTCGATCGAGCCGGTTCCGGTGTTGGCGGCGCCCGCAGCGGTGGTGAACGTCCCGTTCCCGGTGGGAATGTTCATGAAGACGGAGCTGCCGGAGTCCCCGGACGAGATGAATTGACCGGGGCCGATCTCGACCTGGCTCACCGAGTCGCTGCCGGAGTAGGTGGCGGACCCTCCGGACTGCGCGAACGGCTGGGTGCCGCTCGCCTCGCCCGCGAACAGGTAATTACCGTTGCTGTCGGTGCTGTTCGCGATGGAGACGAGCTGCTGCAGCTGCTGCTCGAGCTCGGTCGCGATGTCCTGGAGGTCGCTGGAGGTCAGCGACCC
>JASHYG010000438.1 GCA_030043215.1 Gammaproteobacteria bacterium | reverse complement strand
AAGGCCGGCGCCGCGCATCTCGTCGAGAACGTCGCGCTGGAGCTCGCCGCGTACAACATCACGGTCAATGCCATCGCGCCCGGCTTCTTCATCACGAACATCGGCGGCGGCCACGCCAAGAATCCCGCGGTGCAGGAGATCGTCTCGAAGCACGTGCCGATGCACCGCGTCGGCTTTCCGGAGGACATCAAGGGGCTCGCGCTGTTCCTGTCCTCCCCCGCCTCGGGCTACGTCACCGGGCAGCAGATCATCATCGACGGGGGCTGGGGGCTCGGCGAGGCGGATTAGCGGAGAATCTCGGTTCGCCCGGTCGAGGGGTAGTGCTCGCTTTCCGTCATCGCGTCCCGCGACCGCATCGGCGATTGTCTCGGTGACGAGGCGCGATCGTCCATTCGTTCGATTGATGCGCAGATCGAGCCGTGAGGACTCGTTGACTGAATGCTGCTGTTCCGTCCGCGGGAAACGATCGACATAGCTCAAGCGGACGTCGGACGCTCTCGACGCTGCTCTGACGTCGTGAGACCTCTCGCGTAGCACCAGAAACACTGACATTCGCCGGTTGTTCGAGCCGAGGCGCTGCGGTACGTTATCGTTGCAAGGGTGCATCCGGCTCACCAAGTAGGGGAGATCGGTGTGAGCGGAAGTACCTCATCATCTGATGGCTAAGCGCTTTATATTCCTGGAGATCTCGGACCCCGAGATCCTGAGCCTCATCACGAGCATTCGGGAGTCGGCTATGGGAGGGACGTCGACGAGCCACGTCCACATCACCGTTCGGGGCCCGTATCACCGTGAGATTCCCATTCGCCAGCTTGAGCGCTGTCAACAGCTCTTGAGCACACGCCCGCTCGTCCTGAATGGAGTGGGAGAATTTCAGGCGGGCGATACACACGTGGTCTACCTCAAGGTTCAGCATCCTGGGTTGAGAAGGATCTGGTGGAAACCGGACTATCCTGTCGGCACCTTCGGATTCAATCCCCACGTCACGGTCTATGAAGGCACAAACGCCGATCGGGCAAATCGGCTGAAGGAATTCTTGACGCAGGAGGGGCTGAAGCTGCTCACTTGGGACTTTCAGGTGACGGCGCGTGTTTCTGATCATCGTGACCTGTTCGGGGCACATGGGAACGTCGACGAGCCTTTTATCGGTCTCGTAAACCGAAGGCTCGTGCGTGCCGACATCCTCGCCCGTCTCACGCGTACCCTAAGGACTTCGGACACCCCTCCCCCTACCGAGGCAGGACAACTCGCCGCCATTCCGGCGGCGAAGCGAGCGTGAGAATCCCGGTGAGGTCGGGCAATTGTTCGATCACGGGCATTCGGGCAGGGACCCGGGTCACGGGCAAGAGCTGTGAAGCCCATTCCCGTCACGCCTGAGACGCTCGAGCTGGCACGCCGCATCGTGTGGTTCGAGCCTGCGGAAAAAGCGCTCAGTGACCCGATCCGGTTCATGGCGTATGCGATGACGTATGCGCTGCCAGAGGACATGCGCTCCATCCGCCGGTATGTCTCGGACGATGACTTTCGCGAAGCGCTGGACCACGCGCCTCCCGGAATCATTGATCCCCGTTCCTGGGCGTATTGGAACTCGAAGATGGGCCGATATCCACCGCCGCCTCTCCCCGTGCGGCGTATTCCGGGCGTAAGGTCCGAATCGTCACGCGATGAGCGGCAGCGCCAGTCTTTCGAGAGCTGGCACTCTCGGTTCACGGGGGAAGAGAGTGACTGAGAGGTCGGGGAGCTGCTCGATCTCGGATGGCAGCACGGCGACCTCGACCTTCCACCCTTGCAGCTCACTGGTGCCGCTTGTGAGTGAGCGCGGCTTCGTAGGCTGCCTTGATCCTCGGGTCATAGTTGAAGGGCATCGGCCCGCGCACCCAGCGCAGATCGAACGCCGGGTGCGCCGGATTGAGCAGGCAATTGTTTTCGACCGGAATGATGGCGCTCGGAATGAGCAAGGCCGCGGAGCGCTCTTCCGTGAGCCACTGATCCCCGTATGCCCTCGTCTCGGGGGGCGCAGGGTCCGCATTCCAACTGGCGGGATAGTCTTGCGGGCGCTCGATCAGGTTGTCCGGGACGGTAACCTCGAAGTAGTTCAATCGCGCCAACGCTCGAAGCGAATGGGCATGCACGAGCTTCTCGAGTGAAGCGAGCGCCAGCGATTCCGACACGTAGATGATTCTGCGACCTTCGGTATGCCAGCGGCCCGAAGCGTGTAGGCCTCCGAGGCCGCTAAAGGCCTGTTCGACGGTCGGCCGGCTCGTGTCCTCGAGCCGGAACAACCTCACAGGTAGATGCCCCAGGTCACGGCCCGGATGACGTTCAGTACTTGGGCAGCGCCGATCTCGGTATCGAGGAGCTCGATGGGACGGTGGCCCCCGAGCGCAACGGCGGGCGAGTTCAGCCAGTGCCGCGCCGCGTCTTGATCGTCGCCGCACATGGCCGTCGCTTCCTCGAATATCCGATAGACCCGCAGGAGCCGCTCGGCTTCCTCGCCGTGTAGCGTCGTACGCCGCTGTAGCGTACGGGGATTGAGCTTCAAGAGCTCGGCGAGCTCGTGCTTGCCCATCCCGATCAGCGAAGCGACGAAGGCCCACATGCGCGCCGGCAGCCCGCGGCGAATTCGCGCGATCTGGCTCAGCGGCTCCGAGTGCGTGAGCGTCTCGAGCGTTGCGGCGATGTCCATGCTCGATACCTCATCAGACAGTTGACCGATTAAATGTCCCATTTTGTCCGATGGCGGAGACAAAGTCAATTGCGGACCGGAAGCGGGAGCCGACGCGGTCAGCGACGCGGGTTACGGGCACGACTCACTCCGGCAGTGGCGGACCGTGTCCTTGGGGATACTGCCTCTCCCAATTCTGGCCATCGAACGGGGTAATGACGATCGACTTGACCGTGCCACCGTCGAGGCAGCGTGCGTTGACGCTGTAGCCGTCGGGGTGCGAGCGGGGAACATAGAACGATTTGATCCCGCAGACGCGACAAAACAGGTGGCGCGCGGTTCCCGTGTTGAACTGGTAGGTCGTCAGGAATTCAGCGCCGGCGAGGAGGTTGAGGCGTGACTTCGGTACCGTCAGATGCAAGTACCCCGACTTGCTGCAGATGGAGCAATTGCAATCCGAGACTTTGATGTGCTCGGGAGCCAGCACCTCGAAGCGTACGCGGCCGCAGTGGCACCCTCCAGGATGCGCGATCAGGGATTCCATGGCTCTCCCCTTCTGTTCAGTTTCCGGTGGACACTGTTTCTCTACGCCCTGCCCTTCGGGAACGTAGCGAGATGCGGATCGATCGCGCTCCACGCGACCGAAGAGCTCGTCCAGGCTTGATGAATCGGCTTCACGATGCTCGGGTCGTCCAGCGTGCCGGCCTGCACGAAGATGTGCAGAGGATGTCGCGGCGAAGAGGTGAAGATCGGCGAGCCACACTCGGGACAGAAGTGCCGCGTCAATTCCGCGCCGCTGTCCGCTAGCTTCGTA
>JASHYG010000437.1 GCA_030043215.1 Gammaproteobacteria bacterium | reverse complement strand
GAAATATAAGTGCATCGAGGGGTCCGAGTCAAACTAATTTCTTATATTACGAAACTCTCCCGCTCGGCATGTGCCGCGTGCGCTCCGCTACAGCACCGCCGGGGCGTCAGGCAGCTCGTCGCGCTCGCCCGCGCGGGCGGGGAAATGCTCCGCCAAGCAGGCCGTCACCATTTGAATGCCTCCGATCGCCCCGGCCTCGTACTTCCCCTCTTTGAAGGCAGCCTGCATCTTGCGGCAGATCCCTTCCCAGCCTTCCGTGCCGATCCGGGCATGCGCGCCGCGGTCGGCGACGATCTCGACGGCACGGTCGGCGAGCAGCAGGTAGATCAGCACGCCGTTGCGGTGCTCGGTATCCCACATGCGCAGCAGCGAGAACACCTCGAGCGCGCGCTCACGGGGTGATTGTCCGCGGTAGAGGCGCGCACCGTGCAGCGCACCTTCCACGGCGAAGCGGATCTCGCCGACGTGCTGCGTTCTGCTCTCTCGGATCGCGCGCTCGATCGCCTCGAGGGTCGCCCGCGGGAAGGCCCGCCGGAGCCGCCACGGTGTCGTCATCAGATGCCTGAGCAGCCGTCCGAAGCTCATCGCTACCAGCTGCCCGAGGCTCCACCGCCTCCGAAGCCACCGCCTCCCCCGCTGAAGCCCCCGCCTCCGCCTCCGAATCCGCCGCCGAACCCTCCCCCGAATCCGCCACCCATTCGGCCCATCATCAGCGGACCGGCCATGCCGCCGCCGAGCAGGGTGAACAGAAAGCCGATGAGGCCCGCGCCGACCGCGATCGCGGCTGCGCCCACGATCAGCCACGCGAGAAAGCCGAGCACACCGCCCGTGACGATCGCGCCCGGAAACTTACCGAGCGTGGAGCGCGTGAGGCCGCCGAGGACCAGAACCGCGAGCAGAAAGAGGGGCCCAAGGGATCGCGCGCCGTGGCGCAGCGGCGCAGGCTCAGGCGGTGGCGGAGGCAGCGGCTCGCCGTTAACCACCCGGATCATCCGGTCGAGGCCGGCGCTGATGCCGCCGTAGAAATCGCCTTGCCGGAACTGGGGCACGATGATCTCGCTGATGATGCGCTCGCACGTGGCATCGTTGAGCGCACCCTCGAGACCGTATCCCACCTCGATCCGGACCTCCCGATCGTTCTTGGCAACGAGGAGGATCGCGCCGTCGTCTACGTTCTTCCGACCGAGCTTCCACTGCTCAGCGACGCGAATGCCGTACTGCTCGATGGTCTCGGGAGCGGTCGTGGGCACGATCAGCACCGCGAGCTGGCTCCCCTTGCTCGCCTCGAACGCCTGCAGGGTCTGCTCGAGCGTCTCGGTTTGCTCCGCGGTGAGGGTTCCGGTCAGATCCGTCACGCGTGCGGTGAGCGGTGGAACCGCCACATCCGCCACGGCGGGCAATGCGGCACCGAGCGTCCACGCGAGCAGCAGCGCCCCGAGGAACGAGGCCGCCGGTGACCGCCGGCCGTTCACTGACCGCCCGCAGCTCCAGCAGGGGCGGGCGGGGCGGGCGTCGTAGCAGGCGCGAAATCCACCGTCGGCGGCCTGGATATCTGCGCCTCGTTCTCCACGCTGAAGTTCGGCTTCACGGTGTACCCGAACATCTTGGCCGTGAGATTCGTCGGGAAGCTGCGTACCGTGATGTTGTAGGCTTGAACCGCCTTGATGTAGCGATTGCGCGCGACGGTGATGCGGTTCTCCGTGCCCTCGAGCTGCGCCTGCAGATCGCGGAAGTTCTGATCCGACTTCAGCTGCGGATAGTTCTCCGAGACGGCGAGCAGCCTCGAGAGAGCGCCCGTGAGCTGGCCCTGCGCGGCCTGGAATTTCGCGAACGCCTGGGGATCGTTGATGAGCGCCGGAGTCGCCTGGATGCTGCCGACCTTGCTGCGCGCCTCGGCCACGTCGATGAAGATCTTCTGCTCCTGGGCGGCGTATCCCTTGACGGTATTCACGAGGTTCGGGACGAGATCCGCGCGCCGCTGGTACTGATTGAGTACCTCCGACCACGCCGACTTCACCTGCTCATCCTGCGTCTGGAAGCTGTTGTAGCCGCAGCCCGAAAGCAGCAGCGCGAGCAGCGCGGCCGACCCTATCCAAATCCTACGCATCGGTTTCTCCAGGCAGTGTCTCGCTCGCCGGCGATTGTGCACGATTTCCACGAGGGTGCCCAGCTTGCCAAGCCGGCGGCAGTGTTCCGTGCCCAGCGTAGAACGGCGCGGTGCGCGGCGGTCACGGCTCGCCACGCGGTGGTCACGGCGCGGTGCGCGGCGGTCACGGCTCGGCGCCCGAGCTCCTCGCCTCTTTGCGGCGCAAGGCGAAATAGCCGTCGAGCGTCCGCAGCTGCCGCAGGTTCGGCACCGGTCGCGCGCTCGCGTGCTCATCGAGGAACATCGCTTTCTCGGACGAGACGGTGAACGCGGGCCACACGGGCAGCCCCGGACCGTTGGGATCGCCCGTCTTCGCGAAATTCACCCAGTAGCTTCCGATCAGCTGCGAGAGCGCAATGTCCGCAGGCCCCGGCGGACCGCGCAGTCCGGCGGGACCACCGCCGGGACCGCCGAGGTTACCAAACACGTAGCCGATCTCGGCGCCGTGGCTCGGTCCGAGCGGCGCCTGGGGCGAGTGGCGGTCGAAGTAATACAGGTACGCCTTGCCCTTGCCCTTCTCCGACTGCAAGACCGCCCAGGCCCAGGTCCCCCACGCGAACGTCGAATCGCGGGCGACGTCTCTCGCGGCCTGTTCGGCCTCACCATCCGTCGCGTGCGGATAGGCCGCGAGAATCGCTCGAGCGTCCTGACCAAATCCCGCGCGGATTTGAGTCTCGAACCGCGCCGGCGTCATGGCCGCGGGGGCGAAGGCTCGGCCTTCGTCGGCGTTCGTGCCGATCAGCACGGGCGTGTCGTTGAACCGGCCCTCCCGATACAGCTCGTACTCGTCACCGGGCAGCACATCGCCGTCAAACACCGGACGGAAATCACTCCGCGCCGCAGAGCCAGCAGCCTTCTGGATCGCGTTGGCCGGGAGCGCGCGCGCGGCTACGACGTCGGGGGCTCCGAGCTCGGCGAGAAAGCGCTGGCCGGCGGCTTCGCCCCGCGCGAGGAGCGGCACGTTCTCACCGCTTGCGCGGCCGAGCTGCGGCGGAGCGAGGCTGCCGCCGCTCTCCGAGATGCCGCGCTCGAAGAGCCCCTTCGCGAGAGGCGATGCGGCGAGCATGCTCACGGCCTCACCGCCTGCGGACTCGCCGAAGATCGTCACGCGCGTGGGATCGCCGCCGAACTGGGCGATGTTCGCCTTGACCCACTCGAGGCCGGCGATGAGGTCGAGCAGTCCATAGTTGCCCGAGTGTCCCCCGTTCTCGCGACTCAGCTCAGGAGCGGCAAGAAAGCCGAAGACGCCCAGCCGATACGAGACGCTCACGAGCACGACACCCTTCCTCGCGAGCTGCGTCCCGTCGTACGCCGGAACGCTCGTCATGCCACCGAAGAAGCCGCCGCCGTAGATCCACACCATCACCGGCAGCCGCTCGTGCGCTGATGCGGCGGGCGTCCACACATTGAGATAGAGACAGTCCTCGCTGATCGCCGGCGGCGCTCCGAATACCTTGACGAGCCCCGGATCCTGCATGCAGCTCGCGCCGAAGCGGTCGGCCTTCTTGACGCCCGTCCACGGCCTCACGGGCTGCGGGGCTCGCCAGCGCAGCGCACCGACCGGCGGTGCCGCAAACGGAATGCCTTTGAACGAGACGACGCCGCCGGCGGATACACCCTCGATGCGCCCGCCGGCCACGCTGACGATGCCGAGCTGAGCGACGGCCGGTCTACCGCACAGCAATGCCACGGCAGCGAGTGCTGCGCCGAGCCACGAGTTCCTCATGCTGCCCCCTGGAATTCAATCGGGACATCGGTATGCAAGCCGTTCCATTACAACACACCCCGCGCACGCGGGCCTATACTCGCGCCGCACTGGCAACGAAACAAAGAACAGGGGGTCACGTGCGCTCCGCTTTCAACGCCATCATGAGAATCGTGAGCAGTCTCATCGGCCTCGCCATGATCGCGGCAGGCCTGGTGTGGATCCTGCAAGGGCTCGATCTGGCATTCCGCGTGGGCTTCATGGTCGGCCAGAAGCGCTGGGTCCTCTACGGCGCGATCCTGGCCCTGGTCGGCATCGCGCAGCTGGTCTGGAGCAACACGCGCCAAGTCCGAGGTTGATCAACGCGCGGTCACGGGAGAGCCGGGCGCTGGCAACCCGTGCACTTTTCGTTATATACTCATGAATATTTCGCATTGCCGGAAATACCACAAAGACTCCGGACCGCGCGAGAGCTAATCCGCCGCAGATGCGGTGCTGCTGTTGCGTTTTGCACACATTCGATTCAGCCACTCGAGAGAGACGTCGAACGATGAACATACGATCATGCCAGGCGACTTTGGGGTCGATCCTGTTGCTGCTGGGCGCCGGGGCCGTCTGCGCGCAGACCGCCGGCGACAATTCGGGCTCTTCGGCCCAGGCGAGCGCCGAAACCACCGGCCCGACGGGACCTTCGAGCGCTCTCGATGAGGTCATCGTGACGGGCTCGCGCATGTCTGGCGTCACGGCTGCGAACAGCGCGGCCCCCGTGCAGATTCTGAGCGCCGATGCGATCAAGACCGTCGCCGGCAACCCCGACCTCCTCGCCGCGCTCTCGCAGATCGTGCCGTCCTTCACCGCGCAAGCCTTCGGCAACGACATGGCCGGCCAGACCCTGCAGGCGAAGCTGCGCGGCTTGAGCTGCAACGACGTGCTGGTGCTCGTCAACGGCAAGCGGCGGCACACCACCGCCAACATCGAGCTGGACAGCGGTCCCTTCCAGGGATGCGCCGGAGTCGACCTCGACTTCATTCCGATCGATGCGATCGACCACATCGAGGTGCTGACGGACGGCGCCGCCGCGCAATATGGGAGCGATGCGATTGCGGGCGTCATCAACATCATCCTGAAAAAGAACTACACCGGCGGCAACCTCTCCGGTACGTATGGCGGCTACATGGACGGCGGCGGTGATACCCGCGAAGTATCGGGGAACGCCGGCTTTCAGCCCATCGACAATAGCTACTTGAATGTCACCGCAGAGGTGCACGACCACGGCGACAGCAACCGCAGCGCCATCGACGAACGCGTCATCAATCCCGCCAACCTGGATACGTACCCGGATTCGAACATGACGGAGGTGCCGGGCTATCCCTACCTCGGCGCGGAGGAAGGAGACGCCCAGGCCGACCTCAAGCTCTTCGAGCTGAACGCCGGGTTCAATTTCGACGACGGCACGCAGTTCTATACGTTCGCGACGTACGGCGACAAGGACGCCCAGTCCTTCCAGAAGTACCGCTTGCCGAGCAAGGTCTCCTACACCGACCCGACGACGGACGTGACGACGTATCCGTTCCCCTTCGGCTTCGACCCCCTGGAGGCGAGCAAGGAGACTGACTTCTCGGTGACCTCCGGCTTGAAGGGCCTGATCGCCTCGTGGAACTGGGACTTGAGCAGCACCTACGGCCGTGACCTGTTCGACGTCTACACGCTCAACTCCGCCAACGCCGACACCTACGCTCTCAACGGCGAACCCACACCGTCGAATTACTACGATGGGTACTTGGAAACGACGCAATGGACATCGAACCTCGATATAAACCGGAATTTCGACGTGGGTCTCGCGGGTCCGCTCAACGTCGCCTACGGCTACGAGTACCGGCGTGAGAGCTACGGCATCGGAGCCGGCATCCCGATCTCCTACCTCGACGGTGGCGCCCAGTCGTATCCCGGCTTCACGCCGACCGATGCCGGGACGCACTACCGCGGCGTCGATGCCGTTTACGTCGATCTGGCTGCCAAGCCGATCGACCCCCTGCTGATAGATCTCGCCGGCCGCTACGAGCACTACAGCGATTTTGGTAGTGCAACGGTCGGCAAGCTCACCGCACGGTACGACTTCACTCCGGAGTTTGCGCTCCGTGGCACGGCGAGCAACGGATTTCGGGCCCCGACGCTGGCGGAAGAGTACTACTCCTCGACCAACGTGATCATCAATCAGGCCTACGTCCAGCTGCCGCCGGATTCGCCGGGCGGGAAGCTGGTGGGTCTCGGCAATGGGCTGCAACCCGAGCACTCGATCAACTTCAGCCTCGGCACGGTCTGGCATCCGACTCCGGGCATGATCGCGACCCTCGACGTGTACCAAATCAGGATCACGAATCGCATCGTCGATACGGGCGATCTGTAC
>JASHYG010000436.1 GCA_030043215.1 Gammaproteobacteria bacterium | reverse complement strand
GAGCGTGTTCCGCGGCTTCCCGATCGGAAATGAGCGAGGCGACTCCTCGCATTATCCGCCATGGCCGCACGGCAGGGAATCACCCCGACCGCCCATTCCCATGCCCGCAAGCAGTGGTGACCTCATCGAGCCACGGACGTGAGCGCTTTCGCGACTGGCATACGCGCAGCGCGCGCGGCTGGAAACAGTCCGCCAATCGCGCCGATCACGAAGGCCCAGACGATGCCCAGCGCGACCAACCCGGGTGTCACGGTCAACGCAAAAGCGAGCTGCGTCCCGCCGCCACCTGCCGCCATGCTGGCCACGCGACCATCAAACAGCAGCCAGGCGCCGAGCGTACCGATCAGCGCCCCGACCATCGCCAACGTCAGCGCCTCCACCAGCACGGATATCACCACCGCTCCTCCACCGAATCCCACGGCACGGAGCGTGGCAATCTCCCGAGAGCGCGAGCTCACCGCTCCATACATCGTATTGAGCGCACTGAATGCCGCCCCCACCGCCATGATGCCCCCGACGAAGTACCCGATGAACGTCAGGACTGTGTTCAGCCCGCGCGACTGTGACGCGAAATACTCGGATTCCCGTTGCACTTCCACGTGCAGCGTCGGGTCCGCGGCCAGCGCGCGTTTCAGCCGATCGAGGGACTCGGGGCTATCGAGAAGGACCGTGACGCTATTGAACCAGTTGCGCCGGAATGCGGTCATCAACGTCTCGGCGTCGCCCATCGCACTCGAGTCGAGCGAGCTGGCGCGAACGCTCTCGAACAGTCCCACCACACTCCAATCGCCGCCTTGGAAGCGCACGTGACGGCCGACATCGAGGCCTCCGTAACGCGCGTCGGCGGCGCGACCGACGATGATCTCATGCAGACCCGGTCGAAACATGCGCCCTCTGACGATGTGGATCTCCGGTCGCAGCAGGGCCGCGGATTTCCCAACACCGCGCAAGGCCACGCTGACCGGCTCATCATGACCCTTGCGTGGCACCTGGAACTGCACGAGCAGCTCCGCGTCGGCGATCGGATCGCCCGACGTGTCGCGCCGGATTCCCGGAGCACTCCCGATCCGGGTAACCTCGTCGCGCGGGATGCTGCTGAGCGCTTCATCCAGCGCCCCCGTGGAGACGATGATGCCTCGATCTGCGCGCCCCGTACCCGTCACCGTCCGCGCGAACCCCACTCCCATTGCAAGTACGCTGATCAGTACGGCCACCACTCCTGCGGTACCGATGACAACCACAGCGGAGGGGGCCAGCCTCTGCGGCAGGCTCCGCAGGCTCATTCCCGAGACGGCGAGGACTTGTCGCGGCGCGCTCATGTCGCGTTCTCGTCATTGCGCCGCAAGCGCATCGACGACGGTAAGCCACTTGACGCGCCACGCCGCCGGGATCGTGCTCGCGAGCGCTATCGCCGTGGCGGCAATGACCCCATAGAGAACCACCACCAGTGGCAACCTGATGGATGGGAGGTTGCCCCCGCTCGCACCACCCATGGCGAGCAGAAGCACGGAGGCGATGAGCAGGCCAATCAACGCCGCGCCCACGCAGAGCAGCACGGCCTCGCACAAAACGAGCGTCGCGATCGTGCCGTCGGAGAAGCCCATCGCCTTCATGACGGCGAATTCCGGAATTCGCTCGCGAAAGGATTGCATCATGATGCTTCCCGTCAGCAGAAAGAGCGCCGCGAAGGCGGCACCGACGATGGCGTCGACGAAGAACTCGAGATCACCGATCTCATCGAGCTGAGCCTGGGCATATCCTCTTTCGGTGTCGGTACGCGTCGGATCGCCGGAATTCACGAACCGATCGTCGATCGCATTGGCTATCTCGGTTGCTCTGGACGCATCTGCGATCTGCTCGACGTAGAGCTGGACCGTGCCATTCTCAGCGGCTCGATCGGAGTCGAAATACAGATAGTTCATCACCAACGCCTGTTGTGCCGGATTGCTTTCGCTCTCGTAGATCCCCACGATATCGAAGGTCCATACGGAGCTCCCGTCCTTCGTCGGCGCGTTCAAAGCTTGCACCGGAACGTGATCCCCGATCTTCCAGTGCAGTCGCTCCGCGAGGCGCGCCGAGATGAGGGCGCCAGTGCGCGTGCGCCTGAATTCGGCCAGCTCGGCGGCGGGCAGCCTCGAATCGGGAGGCATCGTCAGCAGAGCGTTCTGTGGGTCCACTGCAATGACCGCCACGCCGTTTTTCACCGACTGGAAGTAGCCGATGAACGCGGATCGGTAAGTCACGGTCGTGATGCCCGGGATCGCCTGAATCTGCGGCAATTCCGCGAGCGGAATCGGCAAGCCGCTCGGATTGGCGGTAATCAGGATGTCGAGCCGGCCGGCGTCCACCAGTCGATTGAAGGTGGAGTTCACCCCCCGCAGCACACCGAACAACAGAAAGGCCACGACGATCGACAGAAACGTGAAGAGCGTTCGCGTGCGCTTGCGCCACAACCCTGCCCAGATCAACCCGAAGTACTTCATTCCCTGGTCCTGCCACCCACCGAGCCACGAAGCGGCGGCGCCCCGGATCGACGGGTAGCCCGCCTAACCCGCTTGGCGCAGCTGCGGTCTTTCCTGATCCGGCTCGTATTCGAGAAGATCTCCAGGCTGGCAGTCGAGGAATCGGCAGATTGCCTCGAGAGTCGAGAAGCGCACGCCACGCACCTTGCCGGATTTCAGCAGCGACAGATTCGATTCGGTGATGCCGATGGCCTCGGCAAGCGCCTTGGAGCGGACTTTGCGCCGGGCCAGCATCACATCCAGCCGCATGACGATCGGCATCAGACGAACTCCTTCCTCTCGAGATCCGCTTCCCGCGCGAGCTCCATGACGTATGCGATCACGTAGATCATCGCCCCATACACGATCTCCATGGGGGCGTTGGCGAAGCCCATCACGGGCGCATGTAGGGCCCGCTCAAACAGGTGATCCGAGACGTTCGCGACGATCCCGGTCAAGGCGAGCCACACTCCGAATTTCTTCATCCGCGCGACGTTGCCCGCGGCAAAAACGATGCCGCGGGAATACAGGGCGAATAGGCCGCGTAGTTGCAGGAGGAGGATGAACTCGCACGTTGCGCACAGGATGGCGAGCCCCGCGACGATGAAACGTTGACCGGCTGCGAGGCTGTCGAGCGGGATGAGCGCGGGATTTGGATGCGGACCGAAATCGCCGCCAATCGCGAGCTCCAAGCCCCATTCATTGAAGCTCACCCAGTCGTGCGGTGAGCCCAGTCGGTGGAAGAAAAGCACCACCACGATCTCCGCTGCCGAGATAACGAACAGGCCGAGCGCGATGGAAAGGAGCACCGCGAGCGGCCGACTCAGGGCCCGGATGCGCCGGAGCGCGCGGCCTTGCGGGACGGAATCGGATGGCGGCATCGGAAAGCTCGTTGCGTATTCGGCTGCAATATTACGTCATTTTATTTCTGTTTTACAACAATTATTTTATCAATTCTGGGCGTTCGCCCGGCCCCCGTTCACGAACGATCGATTCCTCTATGATTCCCAGCCCCCTCGCACCACCGGGAGCCTCCATGCGTATTCGCGATGCGACCGACGCGGATCTGCCGGAAATTCTTGCCATATACAACGACGTGGTCGCCACCACGACGGCGATCTACGAGGAGCGCGCATCGACCCTCGAGGAGCGAACGGCGTGGTTCGAGGATCGCCGCCGGCACGGGCTGCCCGTGCTGGTGGCGGAATCCGGCGGCGAGGTCGTCGGGTTCTCGAGCTTTGGCGAATGGCGCTCCCGCTGGGGCTACCGGTTCACCGTGGAGCACTCCGTCCACATCCGCGCCGACCGCCGCGGGCAGGGCTTCGGACGAGCGCTGATCGAAGCGCTGTTCCCGCGCGCCAGCGCCCTCGGCATGCATGTCATGATCGCGCACATCGATTCCGAGGCGACCGCCTCTTGCCGCCTCCACCAGCAGCTGGGCTTCGAGCCGGTCGGCACGTTCCGGCAGGTCGCCCGCAAGTTCGATCGCTGGCTCGACCTGGTCGCGATGCAGCGCGCGCTCGATTCGGTCGACTGAATTAGCGACCGATGAGCCGATGCATTATCATTCCGCGCCCCGAAGCGGGGCTTCACGACGCCAGGCCGAGAGCGCTGCTCCGGATGAGCCGGCGACGGGGTGCGCTCGCGGACAGGACGCGAGAAAACCGGCTAGCCAAGAACACGGAGACTCATCATGCGAACGAATATCCTGCTGCTCGGCGCGTGCGCCGCATTGCTCGCGCTGCCGAGCTTCGCCCAGACCCGCTCCGCCAATCCCATGCAGGGTTTGACGCCCTTCTCGGGAACGGTGGACACAGTTGACGGCAAGGATTTCAAGATCACCGGCCCGGGCGGCACCACGGCGACCTACCGCCTCGGAAGCTCCTCCCGCATCATCAGCAGCCGGTCCGCCAAGATCGCCGAGCTCGCATCCGGGAAATTCGTCGGCTGCACGGCCGTCGAGAGTCACGGCAAGCTGCATGCGACGGAATGCCACATCTTCCCGGAGAGCTTGCGCGGCATGGGCGAAGGCCACAGCCCGATGGGCCGGCCGAACACGACCATGACGAACGGCAACATCACGATGACGAGCGGCAGTGTGCAGGCCGCCTCCGGCGGCAGCTCGGGAGTCACGCTCCGAGTGTCCTACAAAGGCGGCGCGCA
>JASHYG010000435.1 GCA_030043215.1 Gammaproteobacteria bacterium | reverse complement strand
CCCCAGCCCCCGTCGATGATGATCTGCTGCCCGGTGACGTAGCCCGAGGCAGGGGAGGACAGGAACAGCGCGAGTCCCTTGATGTCCTCCGGAAAGCCGACGCGGTGCATCGGCACGTGCTTCGAGACGATCTCCTGAACCGCGGGATTCTTGGCGTGGCCGCCGCCGATGTTGGTGATGAAGAAGCCGGGCGCGATGGCGTTGACCGTGATGTTGTACGCGGCGAGCTCCAGCGCGACGTTCTCGACGAGATGCGCGGCGCCGGCCTTGGCCGCCATGTAGGCCGCCCCGATCGCGCCCTCGCACTTGACGGCCGCGAGGGAGGTCGTGACGATGATCCGGCCGGTGCGCCGCGGCTTCATGTGCCGGGCCGCGGCTCTGAGCGTTGCGAAGACGCCGTTGAGGTTGATGTCGATGACGCGGTTCCAGCGCTCATCGGTGTAGCGCTCGAGCGCTCCCTCGGCGACGCGGGGCCGCTCGGAGCCGACCCACCCGCCGACGAAGCCGGGCCCCGAATCGACGCCGGCGTTGGCGAACACCACGTCCAGCCGGCGGTATGCCTCGACGGCGCGGTCGAACGCAGCATCGAGCGCGGGGTGATCGGTGACATCGACGACCTCGCCGCGCACGTCGAGCCCCGCGCTGCGCAGCCTCTGGGTCTCCTCCGCGACGCGCTCAGGATGCGCATCGAGCAGAGTGACTCGGGCGCCGTTCTCCGCGAGCGCCTCGGCGTACCCCAGGCCGAGGCCGCTGGCCCCGCCCGTCACGATGGCTCCGTAGCCTTGCACTTTGAACAGCTCGGCGATCTTCATGTCTCTCGGCCCCTGGCGACTGCTCGGGCTCGGCATCTTACACTCGCGGGAGGGCAGGTCGAGGGTGGCGTATCATGTGCGCATGTGCACACCGAGCGCCGCACGGCGGCATTTCCCGACGCTCGCGACGCTCTCGCTCGTTGGGATGGCGGCGCTCGCCGGGATGCCGTGGCCCGCCGGCGCCACCTCGGCCGCGCCGGCCGCGGCGCTCTCGCCCGATCAGCGTCCGACGCTCGTGATCGTCGCGGAGCCTGCCGCGCTACTCATCGCCCACCATCCGCATCCGCTCTCTCCGGCCGACGCCGAGCAGCTCGCGCTGAGGATCGGCCTCTTTGCCGCCGAGCCCATCATCCGCCGCGACGCCCGCGCGGGCTTCGACCCGCTGCCTCCGGCCTGGCAATCGGGAGATCCCGACCGAGGCTTCACGGCCGCACTGTCGGCGGCGCTCGACCGCCCACAGGCCAACTGGCCGTGGCGCGCGCTGCGGATCGTGCAGTCCCAATCCGAGGCCGACGATGCAGTGGCCGAGCTCACGGGGCAGGATGTCGCGGTGGTGACCTTCAAGTGCGAGCTCGAGGACTGGATGCAGACCGTGCAGTACAGCGCGTGGGCTCACGTGCAGCTCCTGCGGTCTGCCGGCACGCCTGAGGAGTCCCGCACCCAGTACGGCATCGATCATCTCTCGAGGCCGCTCGCCGCCGATTGGGGGTACGCCCGGAAATATGAGGCCGAGTTTCGGCCTGGTGGCGCCCTCGATCAGACGGTCAACGCGGCCGCGCTCGACCTGGGCCGGGCGCTCGCCGTGACGATTGCGCGGCTCACGACGGCGACTCCCAACGTCCGGATCGCAGGACACCAGTTTGGCCAGCTCGCGGACAAGCCGAAGTGCCCGGAATGCCGGCCGGACGATGCGGTCCTGCAGGAGGAGCCCGGACGCGTTTGGGTCGCTCCGTCGAAGCTTGCCGGCACGGTGCTCTCCCTGCCAGTGGGGCCGGACGCCGATCAGGTGGCGAGCGAGCAGCCCGGGCAGTGACCGCGGCCCCCGAGGCGGCTCATCCTGCCCGAGCGCGTAGCCACCCCAGGCTGTCCGCAGTTCGGCTGCCCGACGGGTGGTATTCCGCGCCGATCCAGCCGCCATAGCCGCTGCGCTCGATCGCTCCGAATATCCGCTCGAAGGGCAGCGTGCCCGTCCCGGGCTCATGGCGCCCCGGACAGTCCGCGAACTGCACGTGGGCAACCCGGTCGTGGACCGCCGCGAACGCGGCGTCCGGCTCCAGGCCGAGCCGAGCCGCGTGGTACACGTCGAACTGCAGGCCGACGCGTCGGTCGGAGCGCGACAGCACCTCGACCGCAAGCTCGAAGCTCGGCACGCAGTACCCCGGCGCATCGAGCGGATTGACCGTCTCGAGGAGTGCGCGTGCTCCCACCGCGCCGAGCACCTCGGCCGCGAGGGAGAGGTGCTCCGTGAGCTGCTGCAAGCATTCAATGCGCTCCTCGGGGGCGGCGCGTCCCGCGAGGACGTTGATGCAGGGGGTCCGCAGCGCGTGGGCATACTCGGCCGCGCGATCGAGCTCGGCGCGAAAGATGTCCCGGTGCTCGCGCCGGCACGCCATCCCCGGCGACGTCCGGTCGGGTCCCATGGGCGCGTTGATGAGGATGACCGGCATGCCTGCGCCGTCGGCCGCATGGGCCAGCGTCTCGGCCGGGTATTCGTAGGGAATCTGGATCTCCACCGCCTGGAAGCCCCCCTCCCGAGCCGCGGCGAAGCGCTCGAGCAGCGGCAGCTCGCGGAACATCAGGCTCAAGTTGGCAGAGAATCGGATCATCGGCTGGACGGAGAGCTGCACGATCGGCGCGGCCGAGACGATTACCACACCCCGGACGAACCAGGCAATTAAAGCCTTGACAATGACAGCCTAGGCAAACACATTGAGCGATATGGCCAACTCCGACACGTGGCTCCGGGATGCAGATGCGGCACTGCCGGAGATTTACGAGCCCGGGGCGTACGAGCCGCGCGGGAGCATCGCTCAACTCATGGGACGCGTGCGCGCCGAGATGCTGAGCAGGGTCGATCAGGAGCTCGCAGCCGACGAGCGACTTGCACAGTGGGAGCTCACGGGTGCCCAGTTCACGATCATCGCCTCGCTTGCCGAGAGCTCACGGAACACAACGGCGTCGGATCTGTGCAAGACTCTCTCCTACGACGCCGGCGCCATGACGCGGATGATCGATCGCCTGGAAAGCAAGGGCCTCATCCGCCGCGAGCGTTGCCCGGATGACCGGCGCCTGGTGTATCTCGAGCTCACCGAGGAGGGGCGGGCTGCCTATCCCCGCATGAGAGAGATCTCCAGGATGGGTCTCAACCGCTTGCTGCGGGGCTTCACGAGGGCCGAGGCGCACCAACTTGAAGCCCTTCTGAGCCGGATGTTGGAGAACGCGCGAGCTCTTTATGAATCACCCGCCGCGAATCAGTAGCCTTCCCGCAGATTGACGACGGAAAGCATCTTGTCGCCCGCGGCGTACCGGCGGAGGTTCTCTCCTGCCAGGATCCAGCGGTCGACGTCAGGCAGATCCGAACGGCCGGCGATGTGGGGGCTCACGATGAGGTGAGGCGCGCGCCAGAGCGGGTTGCCCGGCGGGAGAGGCTCGGGCTCCACCACGTCGAGTCCGGCTCCGCCGAGGCGGCGCCCGTTGAGCGCTGTCGCGAGATCGCCGGTCACCACGCTCGCTCCCCGAGCGACGTTGATGAATAGCGCCGTCGGCTTCATCGCCGCGAAGAACTTCGCATCGAAGAGACCGGTCGTGTCGGGCGTGAGAGGTGCGGTGTTCACGACCACGTCCGCGCGCCGCGCGAGCGTCAGCAGCTCGCCCGGCTCCCCGACGTAGCTCACGAAGTCCGGCCCCTGGTGTCCGTGCTCACGGGTGGCGATGACATTCATGCCGAGCGCATGCGCGCGCCGTGCGACCTCCGTGCCGATCCCTCCGAGCCCCACCACGAGCATCGTCTTGTCGAAGAGCACCTCCATGTGGGCGCGCGCCACGTCTCCCGGGTTCCAGCGCGCCTCGGCCGTGTCCTTCGCAAAGACGTCGAGTCCGTGCGCCAAGGAGAGAGTGAGCGCGATGGCATCCTCGGCGATGGCGGCCGAGTCGACACCGCGCATGTTGGTGATCAGGACGTTCCGGCGGCGCACGGAGGGAATGTCCACGCAGTTCTCGACACCGGCGGCGAGCGAGAGGATCCAGCGCAGCTGCCGGGCGTCGTCAATGATTGCGCGGTCGCAGATCTCCGGATTGAAGCCGATGAGGACATCGGCATCGGCCGCCTCGGCGATGGCGGCGGCGCGGTTCCTGGCCGCGACGACCTCAGCGTGCGGAGCCGCGCGGGCGAGCGCATCGCGCTCACCGGACGCGCGCCCATCGAACGCGAGGAGAACGATCTTTCTCGGCGGCCGCCAGTCTTTGCGCTCACGCACCGGGTGAGGGGCTTCGTCGAGCCGCAGGCGCGCGATGATGGCGGCGGCCGAGTCGAACGGGTCGGCGACTGGCTTGGATGGAGCTGCGGTTGGCTCCGACGAGGCTGCGGCTGGTTCGGATGGGGCGGCGACAGCATAGGCAGCGCAGAACGCGCACGCTCCGGCGAAGACGGCGAAGACGGCGATGGCGGCGAGGACGGTGCTATGGGCGCGCATATTGAGCGGTCACCGCGTAGAGCCGAGCAGCTCGGCACGATGGCTCTCGAGAAAATCATGCAGGCTCGTGGCCGGCCGCCCCGTGAGCTCCGCCACTGCGTTGCTCGTCACGCTGAGCTCAGGACCACCGAAAGCGCGCCGCCCAGCGGGCGCATCGGCGGCGACGATCTCGATGGGCTT
>JASHYG010000434.1 GCA_030043215.1 Gammaproteobacteria bacterium | reverse complement strand
CCCATTCGAACATCGCAGTGGAGTGATGGGCACTCGCGACTCGCACGAGGGCGAGCGAGGCGGCGAACAGAAGCGCTGGGGCGAATACTTGTTTGATGCTCACGGGCTACTCCGGCTTGTGGCTGAGACTGAACGCCGGGTTACCGTGCGCGTCCAGCGCGTCGTGGTTGTTCTGCTGGCACACATACTCCATGATCTTCCAGTCGCGATGGCGCCGATAGTAGGCCGTCGTCGTATACGGCTCGACGAAGATGGTGGGGTCGGTACGGGTGGTGGTGATCACGAGGACATCGGGCTCAACCAGACGTATCCGCTCCGTCACGTGGAACTGGTCACTGTGTCCGTTGATGCCGTTGAGCGGGCTCGTGTCCGGCAGGATGGCCGAGGTCTCGACGACCAGCGTATCCCCTTCCCAGTGGCCGACCGAGGTGCCCTGATAAGTCGGATCCGGATCAGGGGGCGCGTCGCTGGCGTTCATGTAGATGCGGCGAACGATCGAATCCGTCTCGATGAGAATGGTGACCCGCCCCGGGGTGAAGAGAAACTCGATGGGATACGGCTCCTGCATGCTCTGCGGCACTCCGGGCGGCACACAGCTCGCGACCGAGGAGACGAAGTTGATCCCGGGTGTGGAGCGATTCTTCTGCATGAGCTTGGCGTACTGCGCCGCGTAGGCCGGAGTCAGCTGGGGTGGGCCTGGCCGAGTCGCACCGGGAGGAGGACGCGCCCCGAGCGGATCCCATACCCCGGACCAGTCCGGAAGCTTGGCGAGTGCGGCGTACGGGTTCGGGGGAGGTGGGGGTGCCGGCGCCACGCTCGCCGCCGCCGGCGGCGCACTTTGCGAGCCACAGCCTGACGCCAGGGCCACCCCGCAGATCGCAGCCAGCCCACCCACGATGATCAGTGTACGACTCATGACCTTCCCCCTCGCATGCCGCGATTTTATGCCGTCCCCCGCGCCAACGCACGCTCTTGTCCAGTCAACGGGTATCCTGGGCGCGGCTTCATCCTGCCTCGCGGCGAAGGACCCCTCATGAGAATCGGCGCTGTCTATCCGCAGATCGAGCTTCGTGGCGACCCGGACGCCGTCCGCCGCATCGGGACCACGGTGGAGTCGCTCGGATTCGACTACCTCCTCACGTACGACCACGTCCTCGGCGCGGTGCACGAGGGCCGCGAGCCCAAGCTCACGGGACCGTACACCGAGCAGAACCCCTTTCACGATCCCCTGGTGATGTTCGCGCACCTGGCCGCCCTCACCCGGCGCATCGAGCTCGTGACCGGCATCCTGATCCTGCCGCAGCGCCAGACTGCGCTCGTCGCCCGACAGGTGGCCGACGTGGACCTGCTCTCCGCAGGGCGCTTGCGGCTCGGGGTCGGGATTGGCTGGAACCACGTCGAGTACCAGGCTCTCGGACAGGACTTCAAGACTCGCGGCCGCCGCGAGGAGGAGCAGGTGCCGCTGCTGCGCAGGCTCTGGAGCGAGCCGCTCGTGACCTTCCACGGGCAGTTCGACCGGATCGACCGCGCTTGCATCAACCCGCGTCCGACTCGCCGCATTCCGATCTGGTTCGGCGGCTACTCGGAGCCCGTCTACCGGCGGGCCGCGCGTCTCGGCGATGGATTCATATTCACCGGCGGGCCGGAGCGCGCGGTCGAGGGCTGGAAGCACGTGGAGCGGTCCCTGCGCGAGGTGGGCCGGGACGTGGGCGAGTTCGGCAAGGAGATGATCGTCGGACGGCTCGACAAGACCCCTCGTGAGGTCGCCGCCCGCATCGAATGGTGCCGCGAGCAGGGGTGCACGCACGCCGCCGTCGATACGATGAGCAAGGGGTTCGCGACGGCCGATGCGCATCTCGAGTTCCTGTCCGAGGTGCGCGAGCACATCGGGCGCGCTTGAGCGGACGGGCACGCTTGAGCGGACGGCCGCGCTCGAGCGACCGTTCACACTCGCCCCGGCGACCGTGATAACGTTCACGCCACGACCAATCCGATTCCCATGGGAGATTCGAATGGCCACCATCAAAGTGATACAGAACGGTCCCTACTGCGTCACCGGAGATGACGTGACGGCAGTCGATTGGAACGGCGCGACGTACGCCGTGGCGAAGAGGCCATTCTATCTCTGCCGCTGCGGTGGCTCGACGAACAAACCGTTCTGCGACGGCACCCACAGCAAGAGCGGCTTCAAGGCGGCAGAAGCCGCCGTGCCGGGAAGCACGGACCGGCCGGCCAAGTAGCGAGCGGGCGCTGGATCATTCGGGGCCCGCCACGGTGACCTCCGACGCGAGGGCGGCGCGGGCGGCTTCGACAGAGCGCTCATCCCGCGAGTGAGCCCACGCGAGCAGCGCGACGGACGCGAGCACGATCGGCAAGCCGATCAGCAGCTGGCGCGAGAACGACTCGTGGCCGAGTCCCCAGCCAACGAGCAGAGCCACCGGCGGATTGACGTAAGCGTAGCTCGATGCAAGCGTCGGTGAGACGCGCTCGACGACGTAGCGGAACGACGAGAACCCGACCAGCGAGCCGAATACGACGAGGTAGCCCCATGCCCACCAGATGTCCGCAGCGCGCGGCACGCTCCAGCGCTCGCCGAGCGCTGCGCTGATCGCAAGGGCGATACAGCCCGCACAGAGCATCTCCGCACCGAAGCCGGTCGCGCCGCGCGGGATCACGATGCGGCGCGACAGCACGGTCCCGAACGACCAGCTCGTCACGCCGATGAGGATGATGAGCGTGCCGGTGACGCTCGCCTGCAAATCGCGTCCCGTGAGCATGACCGCCGCACCGACGCCGCCGACGGCAATGGCGCCCCATTCCAGCCGCCTCGGCCACCGCCCGAACACTCCCGACCACAGCGCTGTCTCGAGCGGCAGCACACTGCCGAGCGCAACCGTCGCACCGGAGCTGATCCAGTGCTCCGCCACGGCCACGGAGCCGTTACCCATCACGAGCAGGAGCGTTCCGATGAGCGCCGTCCTGCCCCACTCCCGCGCCGTGAGCATGCGGCGCCCACGCAGCCCTTGCCAGCCGAGCAGCAGGGCGCCGGCCGTGGCGAGCCGGGTGCCCACGAAGAACAACGGCGGGACCTCTTGGATCCCGATCTTGATCGCGAAATAGGTGGTGCCCCAGACGATGTAGACCGCACCCAGACAGGCGGCGATGGGCCACACGGCGGGCGCGGACCGGGCCTCACGGCCCTCGATGCTCGACAACGGGGACCTCGACTCTCGTATCGGGCGGGCGGGCGCCGGACCGGGCGGCCGCGGCAAGCACGTCGGCCGCCTCGCCCGCGGCCGTGATTCACTCTACCAGGATGTCCGCGGCCTGTCCGCGACGCCTACCGATCACTCCGGACGGCGATTCCCGGGCGCTGTGGCGTCGAGCGGTCCGCAGCGCTACGGCAACGCAGAGTCCGTCGGGTCTCGGGCATCGTGCATGTGCGCGAAGAGATCTCCGCGAGGCTCGATCTTGCCGATCGCGCAGCCCCCCAACACCACCATAACCGAAATGATGACGATGCAGTGGTCGTTGAGCCGCACGACAACTCCGAGACCCTGCACCTGGACGCGAGGCGGCGCCCACGGGAACGGCGGACTCGCAGGAGGTGGCGGGCGAAGCGATGCGGAGATCGCTGCGGAGACGGCGTCACGCCGGGTCAGCGCGGCCGCCCGTCGCTGCGCAGCCTCCTCTGCCGCAACCTCGCGCTGCGCCGCCTGCGCGGCTTCCGCATCCCAGTCGATCAGGGCCAGAGGGTGTCTTGCCGGCTCGAGGGCGCGGCTCGGCGCCGCCAATCGTGGAGTGAGAAACGGCGCTCGGTGATGCCTGATGCGGGAAGCGCCCGAGCGCAGAAGACTCGAGGGACGCGCTTCGACCCGCTCGCCACCGACTTCGTGCCGCGCCAAGTCCCGCGCCAGGTCCCGCGCCGACAGCGTGATGTACACGGGGACTGCGTTCTCGGCGACCGCCGCACGGTCTCGAGCCCGGTGCGGAATGCAAAGCAGAAGGACCGCGCCGGCGTGGGCGGCCAGGATGAGCAGACCGATCGCGGCGCGAGCGGTCCTCGGATGGAGTCTCACCCCTCGGAGCCAGCTTCCTCCGCGCGCCTGCTCGCCAGCCAGCATCCTGCGTAGATGAGCAACGCGAGCCCCACCGTCGATGCGGCGCGAACGAGCGGCGGGAGCAGATGGCCCGTGGAGATGCCGATTCCGGCGCTGATGGCGGTGCGCGACGTTGCGGTCCCCCACTGCACGCCGAAGTTGGTGAGCGACCCGAGAACACCGACCAGCACAATCCCGACCGCCGGCCAGAGCAGGGAGATGCGCCTCCGCCATGCGGCATAAGTACAGACTGCCGCCGCAGCGGTCGGCAGCGCCCAGAGGATCCACAGCGCAAAGCACCGGCTGAACAGCTGCAAACCCGGCGAACGACCGAGTCCGACACCGAGCCAGCTGTGGGCGAGATGGCCAAGGCAGGCGATCACAGCGATCGAGCCGACGAACGACGCTGCGAATGCCGGCGCAGGCAGGAGCGCGAAAGCCACGGCGGGCCACCGCCGCGCCCACGACATGAGCTCCGGCCTTGCGAGCGTGCTCGCGACGATGGCCTCCTCCGATCCCATTCGCGCATACGCCTGGGATCGAGCGTCCTTGGGGTCGAGGCCTCCTGCTTCGAGCTCCCTCCGAACATCGTCGAAGTGATCCTCGAGCTCGGCAATGGTGCGGCGGACGGCGCGAGGCGCCACCCCCGCCCGCAGTAGCCGCTCCCGCAGAGCAGAGAACTGGGGCCTACGCATGTTGTGGACCGGCGAGCGCCGCCTCCACAGCCGTTGCGATTCGCCGCCAGTGGGAGGTCAGATATTCCAGGCGCCGCCGGCCTTTGGCGGTGACGTTGTAGTAGACCCGCGTCCGTCCCCCCACCTGCCGCCGGCGCGCTCGAAGCAGACCGGACAGCTCGAGGGAATGCAGCGCGGGGTACAGGACACCCTCACCGAGGGAGATGGCCTCCCGCGTGACCGCGCGAACGGCCCGCGCGAGCTCGTACCCGTACATCTCGCGCTCCGCGAGCAGCCGCAGGATCAGCAGCTCCGGAACTCCGGACATCAGCAAGGCCTTGGCGTCGCCCATGCGCGGCTCCTCTATACATCGAAGTACGAGGTATAGTACTCCCGGCCGCGCCGGCTGCAAAGAGTCACCGGCTGCAAGGAGGCGCCAGCGGCGAGCTCGGGTCGCGCCTCAATGACTCAGCGCAAACTTGACGTTGAGGACCAGCTGCGCCACGTGGCTCGACGGATTGCGGTAGCGGAACGCCGTGCCCGCCGCGAGCGATGCTGCGGCTCCGAAGCCGTACCCGGCCGGCTGCTCCGACAGAACCACAACATGGGTCGGGCGCCCGGCCCGATCGAGCGTCACGGCGACCCGGACGGAGCCTTCGATGCCGGCGCGCTGCGCCGCCCGCGGGTAATAACGATCCAGCTCGCCCCACGATGCAACCGTCGGCGGACCCGCGGATGCTTGAGCGGAGCGCGACGCGTCGCTTTCCGGCTCCGCGATCCGATACAAGCCCGGCTGGGTCATGCTCGGGCCCCAAGAGCTCGCGGCCCACACCATGGTCGGCAGCAACGCGCCAACGAGAGCCGCCTTCTTCCAGGCCGAGATCCCGGCGCTGAGAGGTGAGCCGGAAATGATCCGCTCGATGCGCCGCGCCACACCGCCACCGGACATCGCGACGGCCGGTCGGGTCCCGGCGCGCGCCCGCGCGAACTCGAGCAGCAGCGAGGCGTAGACCGTCCTGTCGGCGTTCTCCCGTAGCACGGCCTCGTCGCTCGTCTGCTCGGCGAGCGCAGCCAGATGGCGCGACAGCCACCACGCGAAGGGACTGAACCAGAACACCGCCGCGTGCACCAGCGCAAGCCATTGAATGTAGCAATCCCGCTGTTCGACGTGAGCCTTCTCGTGGACCAGTACCGCGCTCCGCTTCGCCCTGGGCCAGCTCGGATAATCCGCCGGCAGCAGGATGGTCGAGCCGAAGGTGACGGGACTCGCGAGCCTTGCCGTCTTCCTCACATCTTGACATCCGACCCAGCGTCGCTCGACCCGCACAGCGTGCCGCCGCACGAGAAACATCCGCCCTATTCCGAGTGCCAATCTGCCAAGCAGCATGAGCGCAACGGCTGCGTACACAGCCTCGAGGACACTCCGGGACGTCGGCGGGACAGACGCGACCGGGCTCGCGATTGAAATTGCGGGCAGCACGACCGAGGAGATCGGCGCCGTGATGATCCGGCAGTGCAGAAAGAGCGGGATAAGTAGCCCTACGCCGAGCACCGCGGTCCAAAGCGTCTTGAGAACGTATGGATTCCGCACCCGTAACGTGCCGAGCACCAGACCAGCGACTCCCGCGACGAGCAGCGTTCGAAGTGCCGAGTCCACGGCGAGAGCGATCATGCCCGCCCCATTCCCTTCGCCTTGGCGATCTTGTCGGCGAGCCGCTGCAGCTCTCTGCGACCGAGCACCTCCGAATCGACGAGCCCGACGAGGACTTCCTCCACCGACCCATTGCAAAACCAGTCTGCGATGCGCTTGACGGCCCGAGCGGCCGCACGGCCGCGTGCCTCGGCGGCGCGATAGACGTACGTCCGGCCCTCCACGGAGTGCGTGAGCAGTCCCTTGCCTTCGAGTCGCCGCAAGACCGTGCGCACCGTCGACTCCTTGAGCGACTTCGCCAGATCGCTGCGGACGCTTTCGGCCGTTGCGCGGTCCTGCCGCCAGACGAGCCTCAGGACCTCGCGCTCGAGCTCACCCAAATCGCCTATGTCGTGACCCATGATTATGCTACGATTGGTAGTGCTACCATTAGTAGCATTAATTTCCGCGATTGGCAACGTCCATGATTCGACGGACCGGAGCGCCGAGGCACCGACCGAATCCGGCTCGCTCCCGACCCCCAACGTCGGCGCGTCCGCAACCGAGCGGCACGGTCGGCATCGCGACATTCGCAGCAGTCTGGGCTGTGGTCACCCTCGCGGTTGCCGGATGCGGCTCCTGGTCATCGCGGCCCGAATCATCGGGCGCCCCGGTCACCGAGACCTGCCCCGACGGCTCCCCGCCCCTGGCGCGGCTCGCTGAAATGACGGTGCCGCTACCGACTCCGTCGCAAAGCTCGAGCGACGGCGCGCCTCGTACCCTCGGCACCTTGGCACGACGCATCATCCTCTCGACGGGGCCGGAGGATCTCGCCCCCCGCACCCGGATGACCTGGAGCAGGCTGTCCATTCGCTCCTTCGGCGGCACCTTCGCCGCCGCGACTCGCCTGGTGACCGACTTGAGCTCGATGGAATTCTCACCGTCCAGTCAGGCACTCGTAGCAAGCAAGCGCAGGCACCGACAGGAGATCGTGAACGTCGAGTTGTCGCCCGGCGAGATTACCGTCACTCGAACCGCGTTGCGGCACGCGAATCTGTTCGGAACGGTCGTGCTCGATTTGACCGTCACACCGGGCGGCGTTGCGGTTGACGAGGCGGTGGTTCACATCTCGCAATTGTGGAAGGCTGGGGGCGCGGCGGTCGCGCCGCGCGACGTGGACATTCAGCTGGTGCCCGTGCGGCATCCGCCGGGCATCGACGGCATCGATGCGATAGTCACGCTGGACTACTCGTTGCAGCGGGAAGGCGCCCCCGGCTGGCGCTGCATGGTCGAGACGAGCGGGACCCTCGTCAGCAAGGAAGAAGCACGCGCCCCGCTCTGGGATCTTGGGCTCTCCGAGCTCAACGAAGGGCGCACCGCGTGGCTCGCGCTGGACGATGGCCGCATCGGACCGATACGCGCGATCTTCGACTCGCCCCAGGCGGCGACCGCATTCGCGGATTGGGGACGGAAGACCCGCGCGACGAAGGCGGGCCGGTTCTCGATAGGACTGTTCACGGCGACCCCGAACGTTCCGCTGCGGCCCGCCGTTCCGGTTGACAGCACCATTGCGGAAACGTGGCAGCCCATCGCACCCGATGACTGGGATACCGTGCGCGCGGGGCCTTTGGGCGAGCCCTAACCCTTCCCACCCGGACTCGCTCGCCGGTGGTACTCTAAGCTCTGGCGTAGGAGCGTTGGGGGCCTACTGCAGTGCAGCTCACATTGCGAACACCCTGGGTCAGGCGCCTCCTCATCTCCTCGGCGGTGGTCGCCGTGCTCGTCGGCGCGTACGCCCTCGCAGGCTTCGTCGGCGCACCCCGGTGGCTGCGCTCCGGGCTGCAGAACTATGTCTCCGCGCATTACCACCGTCAGCTCTCGCTGGGCGAGATCCATTTCAACCCTTTCACGCTGACGCTCGATGTCCGCGACATCTCCTTCCCGGATGCCGATTCCATGCCGATGCTCGGCGCGGCCGGGCTGCACGTCCATCTGCAGGCTGCCAGCCTGTGGCGCCGCGGGCCGAGCTTCGGCGAGATCGTCCTCACCGGGCCCTTCGCTCGCGTACTCGTCCGGCACGACGGCTCGCTCAATCTCGCCGATCTCGCCAAGCCCTTCGCGAGCGCGGCCCCACCCGCGCCCACGCCGCCGCCGAAGAAGTCGAGCCCGATGCGGCTCTTCGTCGACCGGCTGGCAGTGATCGACGGCCGCTCGACGTACGAGGACCAGTCGCGGACCACGCCGTTCCGGGCGGCGCTGCAGCCGATCAACTTCGACCTGCGCGGCTTCAGCACGGTCGGCAACGCGTCGAACGAATACGTCCTCGACTTCGCAACGCCGCTCGGCGAGCGCTTTCATTGGAGTGGAACGCTCGCAGTCGCACCCGTGGCCTCGCGCGGCGAGTTCCAGATCTCGGCGGTGCAGGCACGCACGCTGTGGAGCTTCCTGAGGGACGCGCTGCACTTCGAGATCTCCTCCGGTGTGATTGCTCTCAACGGCGACTACACACTCACGACGGGAAACGGTGGGGGCCTGCAGGTCGATGTACACGATCTCACGGTGAGCGATCTCGGGGTGAAGCCTCCGAGGGCCCCGAGCGACTACGTCAATCTCAAGCTGGTCGATGTCAGGAACACGCATGTCGACCTCTCGCGGCGCTCGCTCACAGTGGGCACGGTCCGCTTGAGCGGCGGCGCGTTGCGCGCCTGGATCAATGCCGGCGGCACCCTCAATTTCTCGGATCTGATGGGGAGCTCGCCGGCTGCGCCGCCTCAGGCTGCCTCACCGAATGCTGCCTCACCGCAGGCTGCCCCGGCTCCCTGGTCGCTGTCGGTTCCCGACATTGCGATCACGGAGCTCGAGCTAGCCGCCGAGGACCGGGAAGTCACGCCGGC
>JASHYG010000433.1 GCA_030043215.1 Gammaproteobacteria bacterium | reverse complement strand
ACGTGCGGCCTCGTCCGGCGGGAGCGGTCAGCAGCTACTGGCTGCCCGCGCAGCAGGTGGCCTTATCGAGCGAGTGGAGTCCGGGCTCGCCGCAGGCGCACGTTGGCGATGCGCTCACGCTCGACCTGACGGTGCAAGCCGAGGGCTTGACGGCCGAGCAGCTGCCCGACCTGTCGACGCTCATCACCATACCGCCGGGCCTCAAGGCGTATCCGGACGAGCCACGGCTCGACAACACGACTCCAGGTGACACGCTGATCGGCCGCCGCGAGCAGAGCATCGCACTGATCGCCGACCGACCCGGTACCTTCACTCTGCCTGCGCTGCAGCTTCGCTGGTGGAATACGACGCGCGACGTCGCGCAGGAGGTCGTGGTACCGGCCAGAACGATCGTCATGCTGCCGAACCCAGCAGCGCCGGCCGGCGCGGCTCATCCGGCCGTGCGTGCCGAGGGTGCCGAGGGTGCCGAGGGTGCCGAGGGTGCCGCGGCGCGCGTGAGCCACGGTGATCCCTGGCTCTGGGCCAGCATCGCGCTCGCGCTCGCGTGGATGGCGACGCTCGGTGGCTGGTACGGCGCGTCGAGGCCGCGCCGCTCTCCGCCTCGCGCGCCGGCGCCCGCTCCTTCCCCGGATGCCGCTCGTTCGCGAGCCGCGTTCCTGCAGGCTTGCCGCAAGGACGACCCCCGCGCCGCGAGGCGGCATCTGCTCGCATGGGTCGATGCGGAGAGGCCCGCCTCGCCGCCGGCCGGCCTCAACGGCATGGCGAGGCAGATCGGCGATCCTGAGATCGAGCGGCTGCTTCGGGAGCTCGATCGTGCCTGCTACGCGGGAGGAGCCTGGCGCGGCGAGGCGCTCGCCCGCGCGCTCACGGAGCTGCCGGCTGCCGCGAAGCGGGTTCCCGAGCGTAAGTCGACGCTCGCGCCGCTCTATCACTGACGAGCCTAGCCCCAGACCTCGCGGGCCGTCTCGGCGACCCGCTCGAGCTTGAGCCACTGCTCCGCGGCGGTGAGCGTATTGCCATCCGCGGTCGAGGCGAAGCCGCACTGCGGACTCAGGGAAATCTGATCGAGGTCGACGAACCGCGCAGCGGCATCGATCCGGCGCTTGAGCTCATCCTTCTCCTCGAGGGCGCCGCGCTTGGAGGTGAGGAGCCCGAGGACGACTTGCTTGCCCCGCGGAACGAAGCGGAGGGGCTCGAAGCCGCCGGAACGCTCGTCGTCGTACTCGAGAAGGAAGCCGTCCACGTCGAGCCGGTTGAAGAGCGCCTCGGCGACGTGGTCGTAGCCTCCAGAGGCGATCCAGCACGAGCGGAAATTGCCCCGGCACAGATGCACGCAGACGGTCATGGCGGGCGGCCTGCGCGCGAGCGCACCGTTGATCAGATCGATGTACACGAGGTGCAGGTTCGCGGGGTCTCCCCCGAGGCCGCAGACGTGCTCACGTTGAGCCGGATCGTTGAGGTAGGCGAGGCTCGTGTCGTCGAGCTGCAGATAGGTGCAGCCGAGATCGGCGAGCGCGGCAATCTGGCTCGCGTAGGCGGTCTCGAGGTCCTTCCAGAAGACGTCGAGATCCGGATAGACCGACCGGTCGACCGCCGCCGCGCCGCCGCGGTAGTGGACCATGCTCGGAGACGGGATCGTGATCTTCGGCGTCGCGCGGGTCACGGATTTGAGGAACGCGAAGTCCGCGCCGAAGATGGTCTTCTCGTGCCGCAGAGCGCCCGTGACCTTGAGCGCGGACGTGGTGAACTCGATATCGCCCGACTCGCCGTGGAAGCGCAGCGTGAGGGGGCTCTCGGTGCGGGAGATCCCCCCGATTTGATAGAGGAAGTCCATGTGCCACGCGCCGCGGCGCAATTCGCCGTCGGTCACCGCCTGGAACCCGATCTGCTCCTGCATCCGCACGACATCGCGCACGGCGTAATCCTCCGCCTCGCGCAGCTCCGCCGCCGAGAGTTTCCCGGCTCGATGCTTCTGGCGCGCGGCGGCGAGCGCCGCAGGCCGCAGCAGGCTCCCCACGTGCTCGGCGCGGAAGGGCGGGCGAGACCGCCGAGTGCCGTTGCCGTCACATCGAGCGGCCTCGAGGTTCGCCATCGTGTCCGTCATGAGCCGTCTCCCTCGTCGTGGCTTAAAGCTGTCGCGTGCGGGCGGGGATCCTCCCGTTGCAGCGCGAGCTACGATAGCGCGGCTGGGTGAGTGATTTTGGGCCAAACTTGGCCACGATCTGCTTTTGGATTAGTATGTTTGCGCTCACGGAGCGCGCAGATCGGAGTCATGGCAACTCACGGATTCGACAAGACCGATTCGAAGATCCTGCAGCGGCTCGCCAAGGACGGCCGCATGAGCTGGCGCGACCTCGCCGACTCCATCGGCCTGTCTCTCACGCCGACGTTGCGGCGCGTGCGGCGCTTGCAGGACGATGGGCTCATCTCGGGATTCACCGCCCGGTTCGATGAGCAGCGCCTGGGAGTGGGCATCACCATGTTCGTCTCGGTGACGCTCGAGCGCCAGACGGAGGAGACGCTGAGAGTGTTCGAGCGCCGCATCGCCGATGTGCCGGAAGTGATGAGCTGTCACCTGATGACCGGGCAGGGGGATTACCTGCTGCGCGTCGTCGCGGCGGATCTCGCGAGCTATCAGCGGTTCATGCTGGACATCCTCACTCGTATCCCGGGCGTCGCGCACATTCAATCGAACCTCGCCATCAAGCCGGTGTTCCAGCGCGCGGCTCCGCCCTTGCCGCGGGTGCGGTAGCGATGGCGGAGCGCAGCTCGAGCGGCTGGACGCTCGCCATCCACGGCGGAGCGGGGGCATTACCGAGAGGCCTGCTTGCCGCCGATCTCGAGCGCATCCGGGACGCGCTGCGGGGAGCCCTCGAGGAAGGCAGCGGCGTCCTCGCCTCGCGAGGCCGCAGCCTCGATGCCGTGCAGGCCGCCGTGCGGGCCATGGAGGGCTCCGGCGTGCTCAATGCGGGGCTCGGCGCCGCGCTCAACCACGAGGGGCTCGCGGAGCTCGACGCTGCGCTCATGGACGGACGGGATCGCCGGGCGGGCGCCGTCGCGGCCGTCCGCCACGTCGCCCATCCGATCGACCTCGCGCGCGCGATCATGGATGAGGGGGAGCACGTCATGCTGGCCGGACTCGGCGCGGAGCAGTTTGCGCGCGAGCACGGGCTCGAGCTGCGGCCGGACAGCGACTTCATCACGGAGCGGAGGCTGAAGGAGCTCGAGCAGGCCATCGGCGCGTCGTCGGGCGGCGGCGGATCGGTCTCCGTGCCGTGGCATCCCCGGGGCACCGTCGGGGCGGTGGCACTCGACATCCACGGCGATCTCGCGGCAGCGACTTCCACGGGTGGCCTCATCAACAAGCACGCGGGCCGCGTCGGCGACTCGCCGATCATCGGCGCCGGCACGTTCGCGGAGAACGGGGTGGGTGCCGTGTCGGCGACCGGCACCGGGGAGTACTTCATCCGCTTCATCGCCGCGAGCGAGGTGTGTGCCCGCATCAAATATCAGGGCAAGAGCGTCGAGACCGCCGCGCGCGAGGTAATCGCGCAGCTCGAGGCGGCGGGCGGAGAAGGCGGGCTCATTGCAATGGACGGCCGCGGGGCAGTGGCGATGCCCTATTCGTCGCAGACGATGTTGCGCGGGCAGGCGGCTGCCGGACGGGAGCCGGCGGTGATCGTCGAGGCCTGAGGGGAGCGGGGGGGAAGAGGCCGCCTCCGGGCCTCAGGCGGCGCCCTTCCTCGCGAGAAACTCAGCGAACGCCGGCTTGGTCGCCGTCAGGATCTGGAGGATCGCCTTGCGATCCGATTCGGACAGGTACGAGTAGGTGTCGCTCGTGTCATGCCCCGTGAGGATGTCCTCGAACCGGCCGTAGATGTAGCTCTTTGCGTAGTCGGGCAGGGCGTCGAACGAGGCCGAGTAGACGAGATAGCTCAGGGGATACTTGAACAGGCGGGTGTCGAGGTCGAGGTCGCGCAGCGAGCGGCCGAGCCCGTCGCGCGGTCCCTGAGCCTCGAACCACGCGTTGAACCCGGAATTGCCGGTGATCTTGCTCGTGAAGCGGGTCGCGCCGACGAACAGCATGGCGTCAACCAGCGAGTCCATGTAGCCCTTCAAGTCCTCCCGCGTCTTCTGCGGTAATTCCGTGCCCGGATGTCCTTTGCTCGCCCTGGCGAGCGCCTCGCGAACCTCGAAGTTGGCGCGTGTGATGAGGTTCTGCACGTCCACCTGATGCTGCAGCACCAGCAGGGCCACGATGTCGCTCTTGTCGGTCAGGTAGGGCTGTGTGTTGAACAGTCCATCGAGCTTGTCGAGGTTGCCGCGGCGCACCTGATCGAGATGGACGAGCTGATAGACGGTGCGCACCTGGATGTTGCCGAGGTGCACCTGGCTGCCGGACTCGCCGGTCACGTACCAGCCGCCCCAGCGGTACTTCAACGGCGTCTGATCGCTCGTGATGATCTGTCCCTCGTGGGTGAGCTGGTTGCCGAGGATGTCCGTATACGTGGACATGAGCAGGAAGCGGGGCACTCCGCCGCCCGACAGCTCGTAGGTGTCGTGGCAGGCGAGGCAGTCCAGCACTTTTCGCTGCAGCCGCGCCTTGCCGCCCGGGCGGTTGGAGAGCGTGTAGAACACCTGGTCCAGCTTCGAGTCCATCGCGGCAAGCTCGATGTCCGTCCCGACGCCCTGTACCCATCCGACGTAGGTGCTCGCGTTGAAGTAGATCGCCCGCGGCGTCGCCGCCTTGATCGCGCCGGTCTGCAGGCTCGTCTTGGAGTAGACGAGCGCCTGCGAGCTCGGATCGATCCGCAGCGCCTGCAGGAGGGAATCGAGATAGCCGCGGGGCGCACGGTACTGCAGTCTCACCTCGCCGCGATCGATCCGCGCCTGCAGGCGCGCGATGTCGTTGTTCTGCGGCGTTCGCGCATAGCCGATGACCGGGTATTCCTTGTCATAGGTGAGAGTCGGCGCGCCGAACGGGCTCTGGCTCGCGCCGGCCGCCGGGGTGTCGTCCGAGCTGGCGCCGGCTTGTGCGAACACGGCGGGCGCGGCGGCGGCGCAAAGTCCGAGTGCCGCGGCGCAGAGCGCGGCAGCGAGCGGCGAGGCGCCCGATGCCCTGACGAAGAATTTGCCGACCGACGCCTGCTTCATGGGTGAGGTCGCAGTGTAGCGGCCATCGTCCCAGGGTTGAAGCCTCGAGTCAGGCGCTCGGCTTTTCCCGCACGTCAATCAAAGACGCCGGGACCGCGAGGAGCGGAACAGCGCGTGATAGACGACCAGGACCACGACGGCCCCGATCGTCGCGACGACCATGCTGTAGAGATTGAGTCCGCTCACGCCCCGCATTCCGAGGAGGTGGAACAGCCAGCCCCCCACGAGGGCTCCAACGACGCCGAGAATGATGTCGAGGATGACACCCTCTCCGGCCCGGTTGACGATCTTGCTGGCGAGAAAGCCGGCAATGAGCCCGAGAACGATCCACGCGATAATGGACATGGTGGTCTCCCTCGCCGAGCAGCTGTCGCGCGAAGCGTAGCACACCGCGCGGCAGGCAATCACCGCGACCATCGCGGGCTTCCGTGAATCGCGCGGCCCCGGAAACCCGGGTACAGTGACCGGAATTGCAGTCGTGCGCCGGGGTCGATCATGCCGCTACATCCGCTCAAGCTGCTTTCCTCGATGGCTGCCCGCGAGGTACTGAGTGAGCTCGCAGCTCGGTATCAGCGCACGACGGGACAGCCCGTGACGGCCGAAGCGGCGGGCGGCGTCGATGTCGCAAAGCGCGTGCAAGCCGGCGAGGCAGTGGATGCCGTCGTGCTGGCGAGCAATGCCATCGAGAAGCTGATCGCGGAGGGCAAGCTGCTCGCCGGCAGCCGCGTGGATCTTGCGAAATCGGGAGTGGC
>JASHYG010000432.1 GCA_030043215.1 Gammaproteobacteria bacterium | reverse complement strand
GATCCGTCGGATCGCAGCAGACGCTGAGATCCGGATAATAGAAGCTGTTGCGCGTCTCGACGTGGACCTTCATGTCAGGGCCGAAGACCTGGCATCCGCTGTTGTCAGCCGCGACTCGTGCATGTCGCACCAGATTCGACGCGATCAAATTGTGCCGGCGCTTCGCGCCAGACATAGTGTAGATCTCGCCGTCCACGTACTCGTGTTTGAGTCGGCTCTTGGATTCCCAGTCGAGGTATTCCGCGGAGCTGAGCTGAGCGGGCTTTGGTTTCATGGTGGCAATTATAGAGGCCGGCGCGGGATCGTTCATCTCGCTGGAGGCCAGGTGTGTGGAGCGACTGACGTCAGGTCGCGACGTCGGTAGGTGACTCCGTCGCTATTGCGAGCGACAGGCAGAATTTGATTGCCCCCGTTCCGCCGGAGCGCATCGCACGCGCGATCCTCATCCTGCGCGGCCAACGCGTCATCCTCGATCGCGAGCTTGCCGCAATCTACGGCGTTACCACGACGCGACTGAACGAGCAGATCAAGCGCAACGCAGAGCGTTTTCCGGAAGATTTCATGTTCCAGCTCACTCGCGAGGAAGTCGAGCGTTCAAGGTCGCAATTTGCGACCTTGAACGGCGGCCGAGGCCGCAATATCAAGTACCTTCCACGCGCCTTCACCGAGCACGGCGCTATCCAGGCCGCCAACGTACTGAACTCCCCGCGGGCGGTGGCGCTGGGGGTCTATGTTGTGCGTGCATTCGTGCAATTGCGCGGAGTCCTCGCCTCGGACAAGAACCTCGCCCGCAAGCTCCAAGCTCTGGAGCGCTCGCTCGTCGCGCTGGACCTGAAAACCCAGCGCCAGTTCAGGGAAGTCTACGAGGCGATCCGTGCCCTAGTACGCTGGCCGGCTCCCAAGCGTCGTCCGATCGGCTTCACCGCTGATCTCAGGGAGCGGTCATAGCGAGGATCGCGCAGGCCCGGTCCGCAGCTCGGACGAAGCTTCGCAGCCTGCGCAGGGGCTCTATAATCGGGCGCATGGATACGAACACTGTGCGTCAGGCGCCATTCGGCAGCGTGCTGACGGATTGCATGTCGATCGCGTGGTTCCGGGATGGAAAGTGGTCGGCGGAGCGCCTGGAGCCCACGGCTCCGCTGCCGATTCACCCGGCGGCGCACGCGCTGCACTACGGCAGCTCCTGCTTCGAGGGGTTCAAGGCCTATCGGCGGGCGAACGGGGGCATTCACGTGTTCCGGCTCGACCGGCATATCGAGCGGATGCGCCAGAGCGCGCGGCTGCTCGTGCTGCCGGAGCCCGATGCGGCCCAGGTCACACGGATGGTGCTCGCCCTGGTCGACAGGTGCAGGCCCGACGTACCGGAGGCGCCCGGTGCGCTTTACCTGCGGCCGGTGCTGTTCGGCACCGTGCCCAATATCGGCGCGGCGGGCACGCCGACGCCCGAAGCCTGCCTCGTCGTGCTGGCGAGCCCCGTGTGGGACTACTTCGCGGGGGGGCTCAAGCCGCTTCGCATCTACGTCGAGCTGAGCTCCCGGACGGCGCCGCACCTCGGCATGGTCAAGACCGGGGGCAACTATGCGGCCGCCCTGGGTCCAACTCTTGCGGCACGCCGGGATCACCGGGCCGATCAGGTGCTGTTCTGCCCGGACGGCAAGGTCCAGGAAACCGGAGCGGCGAACTTTCTCTTGATTCGAGACAAGCACATCCTCACGCGGTGTCTCGATACCACCTTCCTGCACGGGGTCACGCGCGACTCGGCGCTCACGCTCGCCCGCGATCTCGGCTACGAGGTGAGTGAACGCATCTTCGACGTCGACGAGACTCTACGGTGGATCGCCGACGGCGAGGCCGTCCTGGCCGGGACGGCAGCGGTGCTCACGGGCGTGGGAACCCTCATCCACCAGGGCCGGGAGTATTGCGTGGGAAACGGCGATGTCGGTCCCCACACGAGACATCTTCGCGCCGCGCTGATCGCCATCCAGCGTGGCGAGTCCGCAGACAAGTTCGGGTGGCTCACGCCGGTATGACCGCATGGCCGAGCGCGCATCACGGCTCCACATTCCGCCGCCCCCCGCGCGGCCCGGAGAGCCGCCGGACTTCAGCTATCTGAGGACCTCGGCAGTTGGGAGCGTCGCCCGCCCGGAGACGACCGCGCCGCTCGCGCAGATCGAGCCTCTCGCGAGCGAGATGGTGCGGGTGCTCGACGACGAGGGTCGGGCCGTTGGCCCCTGGAACCCGCATCTCGAGCCCGAGGACCTGCAAGTCGGGCTGCGCCACATGGTGCTCACGCGCCGCTTCGACGACCGGATGCAGCGGATCCAGCGACAGGGACGGATCTCCTTTTACGTCAAGTCGACCGGCGAGGAGGCCGTGTCGATCGCGGGCGCCATGGCGCTGCGTCCGGACGACATGCTCTTTCCCTCGTATCGCAATCAGGGACTGTTCATCGTGCGCGGGTGCAGCCTCGTCGATCTCATGTGCCAGTGCCTCTCGAACACCCGGGACATGTGCAAGGGCCGGCAGATGCCGGTGCTCTATCACTCAGCGAGCGGCAACATCTTCTCGATCTCCGGCAATCTCGCCACGCAATTTCCCCAGGCCGTCGGCTGGGCCATGGCCGCTGCGCTCAAGGGAGAGGATCGGCTCTCGTCGAGCTGGATCGGGGAGGGCGCGAGTGCGGAGGCAGATTTTCATCACGCGCTCACGTTCGCGGCGGTGTACCAGGCGCCCGTCATCCTCAACGTCGTGAACAATCAGTGGGCGATCTCCACGTCGCAGAGGATCGCGGGCGGCGAGCTTCGGACGTTCGCAGCGCGGGGTCCCGGTTATGGGATACCGGGCATCCGCGTTGACGGCAATGATTTCCTGGCCGTCTTCGCGGTCACGCAGTGGGCGGCGGAGCGCGCGCGGCGCGGCGGCGGACCCACGCTCATCGAGCACGTGACGTACCGCGCGGCAGCGCATTCGACGAGCGATGACCCCTCGCGATACCGGCCGCGCGAGGAGGCGCATGCCTGGCCGCTCGGCGATCCCATCTCGAGGCTCGAGCGT
>JASHYG010000431.1 GCA_030043215.1 Gammaproteobacteria bacterium | reverse complement strand
CTCATCGAGCTCATGGGAGGCTCGATCGGCGTCGACAGCACGCCCGGGTCGGGTTCCTGCTTCTGGTTCGAGCTCACCCTGCCGGTCGCCCGGATTCCGCGTGCGCCGGGAGGGTCGGTCAGCCTCGCGGGCCGCCGCGTGCTCGTCATCGACGATCATCCCGTCAATCGGAGAATCCTCGATGGGCAGCTCACGGCCGTCGGGTGCCACGTGTCGAGCGCCGCATCCGCCGTCGAAGGGCTCGAGACCTGGAAGCAGCTTCTCGCCGCGCAGCAGGCCCCGGATGTCATCTTGCTCGATCACGATCTGCCGGACCATCCCGGGCCGTGGCTCGCCGAGCGGCTGCGGCTCGACCCGGCGGGCGCGCACGTGCCCGTCATCCTGATGACCTCCCTCGGAAGCCGCGCATCGGACCCGGCGACGAGCGGCGCTGTCGATCACGTCATGACGAAGCCGGTGAAGCAGTCCGCGCTGCTGCAATGCCTGCAGCAGGTGCTGGGCGCCGCGAAGGCAGCGCCCGTCCCGGAGCACGCGCTGCGCAGCGATGTGCTGCGGGGCATGCGGGTGCTGCTCGCCGAGGACAACACCGTCAATCAACTGCTGGCGTGCCGCGTGCTCGAGAAGCTCGGCGCCGAGGTGACCGTGGCCGACAACGGCGAGACGGCGATCGCGAAGCTCGCGGCAGCCCCCTTTGACGTGGTGCTGATGGATTGCCAGATGCCCGTGATGGACGGCTACGCCGCCACCAAGCGAATCCGCGCCGGCGCCGCCGGCCCCGCGGCCGCCACGCTGCCGATCATCGCGCTCACGGCGCATGCCCTGAGCGGCCATCGCGACGAATGCCTCGCCGCCGGCATGAACGACTACCTGGCGAAGCCGATCGACCCCGGCGCCCTGCGGACCCTGCTCGACGGCTTGCTCTCCCCCTCAGCGCCCGGCGGTCGCAGACAGGCATAGCGCGAGCCCAGCCTCTCGCGCAGACGGCGGAGCCCCTCGATATTCGCGCGAGGATTCGTGGCGTCAGCCTTACGCCCGGTCCTGAGCCGCAGCCTCCATCTGTATTACAATGCCCACCTGCGGCGGGAAATGGCACAGGCGGTCGTTCACCGGGTTGGCGGTGAGCGCGTAACGTATCAATTTGCTCAGCTGAAACGAGAGTCGTGGACTATGCATCAGCGATCTGTTCGTCAAGTGGGTTTTACGGCGTTGGCGGCCCTGCTCATGATCTCCCTGATCTCCTGCGCGACAGCCCCAGCACGCCCAGTGGTCGCGCTGCCGAACGGCTACTACCTCCAGCCGGATGCACAGGATCAATCCCAGATCGTGAAGCGAGGCGGTAGACCGGTTCTGCCGGCCCCCGTTGCGGCATACGCCGTATCCGGCTATCTCGTGGCCGGTGCTCTGGGCGACGCTCCGGCATCGAGCCGCCTGTATACCAATGACCTGCCGTTCACGGGCAGCACGGACACGCGATACTTCATTCTCGACACCTCGAGCGGCAAGCTCGAGTCCGATCTCGCCGGGCCGGCGTGGCACGCACGTCTCAAGGAGCTCGGCGTGCCTTCCGACTTCCAGATCTATCCACCTTTGCCCTGGCAGCAGGAATGATGGTCCGCTCGACGGCCGCGTAGCGGGGCCCTCAATGGCGGATGCGTGATGCGCGCCAGCGGCCAAGGTCGAGGCTGGCGGCGCGGAAACAACTCCTTTTCCTGCGGGGCATAGCTGCTCGATCCAGCTGGATTGCGCGGCTGCGCGCTTTGCATCTATTGTGGCCGCCGAGATCGGACCGTGACTCCAGCGCCGCACCGCCCACGCAGGGATTTTCGCAATATGCGCAGTCAGATCATTGCCGCAGCCCTCGGCGCCGCGTCGCTCGCGTCGCTGGCCGGGCTCGTTGGACCGACACAGGCAGCGGTCCGCCCCCAGGCGACTGTCGATGCCAAGCGCCTGCTCGCGGCCGACTCGCCGGCGAACGCGGGCCAGTGGATGTCGTACGGCCGCGATTACAGCGAGCAGCGTTACAGCCCGCTCGAGCAGATCAACGTGGGCGACGTGAGCCGGTTGGGTCTCGCCTGGTATGCCGATCTAGCCGAGCGCGGAGGTAGCTACGAGACGACGCCAATCGAAGTCGATGGCCGCATTTTCGTGACCGCTCCCTGGAGCAAGGTCTACGCCTTCGACGCGCGGACCGGCAAGCTGCTCTGGAAGTACGATCCGAAAGTACCGGGTGGTTTTGCGGTGAAGCTGTGCTGCGGCATCGTGAATCGCGGCGTCGCGGTGTGGGAGGGGAAGGTCATCTGGGGCACGCTCGATGGGCGCCTGATCGCCGTCGATGCGAGGACCGGCAAGAAAGTCTGGGAAGTCCAGGCGACCGACCGGAGCAAGACGCTGTCCATTTCCGGTGCGCCGCGCATCGCCGATGGCCGCATTTTCATCGGCGAGGCGGGCTCCGAGTTCGAGCAGCGCGGCTACATGGCCGCTTACGACGCCGCGACCGGTAAGGAGCTGTGGCGCTGGTGGGCGGTGCCCGGCGACCCGGAGAAGGGCTTCGAGCAGCCGGAGCTCAAATGGGCTGCGAAGACCTGGACGGGCGAGTGGTGGAAGAAGGGCGGCGGCGGCACGCCCTGGGACGGCATCACCTACGACCCGGTCACCGGTTTGGTCTACATCGGCACGGGCAACGGCGCACCCTGGCCCGCTTGGGTCCGCTCGCCGGGCGGCGGCGACAACCTGTTCATCTCCTCGATCGTCGCGCTCGATGCGAAGACCGGCAAGTTCAAGTGGTATTACCAGGAGACGCCGCAGGACGGCTTCGACTTCGACAGCACTCAGCAGATCATCACGGCGAACATCGTCATCGACGGCGCGAAGAGGCACGTGGTGATGCACGCGCCCAAGAACGGCATTTTTTATGTGTTCGACGCGGCCACGGGCGAGTTGCTGGCCGCCAAGCCGTTCGTGCCGACCGTCAACTGGATGACCGCGTTCGACGCGCAAGGCAGACCGATTCTCAATCCCGAGGCCAACTACGGCAAGACGGGCAAGGGCTTCTATGCCGTGCCGGGCGGCGGCGGTGCACACAGCTGGTACCCGATGGCCTTCAACCCCAACACGGGTCTCGTGTACATCCCAGCCAACTATAGCAGCTACCCGTTCGTGGCCGAGGCCGGCGCGAAGATGGGCAACCAGCTGCTATCGATCAACGTCGCCAAGCGTCCGAGCGGTCCGCCACCGGTGCTCGTCGGCGCCGGCTCCTACCTGCTCGCCTGGGACCCGGTGAAGATGAAGGCCGTCTGGATGCAGCGGCAAGGCAGCGGCCGCGCCGGCGTGATGACGACCGCCGGCAATCTCGTGTTCCAGGGCACGACGCCGCCGTTCGGCAGCTCCGGGCCGCCGACGTTCTCGGCCTTTCGCGCCGATACGGGCGAGCGGGTCTGGACGGCGGACACGCAGGCGGGCATCGTCGGAGGCTCGGCGAGCTACATGATCGATGGCGTGCAGTACGTCGCCGTGGTAGCCGGCAACAGCGCGTTCGGTGACTACTGGGAACCGACCTACGCGCGCCTGCTGGTTTACAAGCTGGACGCCAAGATCAAGCTGCCTCCGCCGATGCCCTACACACCCCCGGTCCTCAACCCGCCGGCGGACTTCGGCGACGCCGCTCTGCTCTCGCGGGGCGAGACCGAGTACAACTCGCACTGCGCGAGCTGCCATGGCAACAACGGCAGGGTCAGCAGCGTGTTCCCTGATTTACGCTACGCCGGTCAGCTGTGGAGCTCCGATGCGTTCGATGCGATCGTGATCGGCGGCGCGCTGCAGGCCAACGGCATGGTGTCCTTCCGGAAGGTGCTGACGCTGCACGATGCCGACGCAATTCGAGCCTACGTCGTGAGCCTGGCGAACGAGGCGAAGAAGGAGCCCCCGCGTGGCCGGTTCCGTTTCGGGCCGCCCGGAGGCTTCCCCGCGGCGCCGCCACCCGGTGCAGCCGCTGCGGTGCCTCCGCCCCCGGAATACCATCACTCCTGAAAAGGCGAAAGCCGCCACCGCTCGATCGCCGGGCGCTGTTCGCGAGATTCTCGCAGTGCTGGCGCCGCCGATCGGCGCGGTCCTCTACTGGAACAGCTTGAGGGCGTTGCGCAGGGTCTGCAGCACGCCCCACAGGAGCGGGATCCCGACAAACCCCCACGCGAGGAGCAGCTGAATCAATCCGGTCCGGTGTGGCTCCTGATTCGCCATGCGCGCGCCCCTTAGTTGCTCACCGCTGGAACGGCTCCCGAGCCCACTTGGCCGAGGTGATGCCGTTTATGGACGGGCTTGATACAGAGATTGCAGAAGAAGCCGGCTACCAGCAGCGCCGCCATGATGTACATGGTCAGGTTGTACGCTTGCGCCTTCGGCACGCCGTGATCGATCTCGTACTGGCGGATGTAATTCACCAGGACTGGACCGAACACTCCAGCCGCCGACCAGGCGGTGATCAGCCAGCCGTGGATGGCTCCCACGTAGCGCGTGCCGAACATGTCCTTGAGATAGGCCGGGATCGTGGCAAAACCGCCTCCATACATGCTGATGATCACCAGGAAGCACAGCACGAACAGGGCGACACTGCCGCTCGCTCCCGTCGCCGGCACTGCGGCATAAAGCGCCGTGCCGATGATGAAGAAGCAAAAGTAGGTGTTCTTGCGGCCCATGAGGTCCGAGCTCGACGCCCACAGGAAGCGCCCCGCCATGTTGAACAGGCTCATCAGCCCCACGAAGCCGGCCGCGGCGATCGCCGTCACCTTGCCGGGAAACATCTCCTGACTCATGGCCGATGCCTGACCGATGACTCCAATGCCGGCGGTGACGTTGAGGCACAGTACCCACCACAGCAGCCAGAACTGCGGTGTCTTGAGTGCCTGGTAGACATAGACATCGGCGGTCGTCACGAGCTTTTGAGGGGTCGTGGGAGCTGTCCAGCCGGCCGGCCGCCAGCCGGGCGGCGGAATCCGTACGATCGCCGCACCGACCAGCATGAAGCACAGGTAGATGACGCCGAGACAGATGAAGGTCTCGGCAACGCCGACATGCACTGGCGTTGAGAATCTCGCCATCAGCCATACCGAGAGCGGCGAGGCGATGAGCGCACCCCCGCCGAAGCCCATGATGGCGAGGCCCGTCGCCATGCCCGGCCGGTCCGGGAACCATTTGATCAGCGTTGACACCGGCGAGATGTACCCGAGACCGAGGCCGAAGCCCCCGATCACGCCATAGCCGAAGTAGATGACCCAGATATTGTGCGCGTAGACCCCGGCGGCCGAGACCAGAAAGCCACCGCCGAAGCACAGCGCCGCGGTGAACATCGCCCGCCGCGGGCCGCCCTCCTCGACCCAGCGCCCGAGAATCGCCGCCGAAACGCCGAGAAAGAAGATACCGAGGGTGAAGATCCAGCCGAGGTCGGTGAGTTTCCAGTCGGTCGGAACGGATCGGCCGATGCCGATCAACTTCGTCATCGGCAAGTTGAAGACACTGAACGCGTAGGCCTGGCCAATGCACAGATGAATGCACAGCGCTGCCGGTGGGACCAACCAACGATTGAAGCCGGGACCGGCAATGGTGCGATCACGGTGGAGAATCGAAAGAAAAGCCATTGCGCTGCCCCCCGGATTGTCGTTCGCGGCCACGACCGCGTTCTTTTGGCGCGCGCAAATTGTAGCACCGTCGACCGAGCCGCCGATTGTGAACAATATATTACAGCGCTTGACGCGCGAGCCCTGGCGCCGCGCGGACCGTCGCGCCGCGCGAGCGCGACTCGAGCGCCGGCGGATCGCCCCGTCGGCGCTCGAGTCGTCACCGAAGTTATCTGTGGTTCGCCGCCTCGGCCGCCGCTTTCAGCTCGGCGTTGACCTGGTCGAGCAAGTCCTTGGCCCTCTGGGCGTGGCCGCCCATGTCTCCCTCGTTGGCGGCCTGTGCGGCCGAGATCCGTACCCAGGCTTGGCGCACCAAGCGTTGAGCCGCGGCGAGGTTGGGATGACGAGCGGCGCTGATATCTTGCACCGGGGGATCCGCAAGCAGCGCGGAGCTTGCGAATACTGCAACGGCAATCAACCCACCGACGGCAAGCTTCTTCATATGGCCTCCCAGTTGAATGGATGCGCAGCCGGTAAGCATTTACCAGGGCCGAACCGCGACCACGGGGGCCGGCACGACGACGACAGCGTGCGGATGGTAGTAGTAAGGGCCTCGAGCCGGAGCCACGACGCACCCCGCCAAGGCAACGCACCCCACTGAGATCACGAGCATAATGAGTCGTTTCATGGCCTGTCTCCGAAAATAACCGTCCCTACGTCGTCCAACGCAGGACGGCCCGCCTGGATGACAGGGCCGCTGACTTGCTCCCGTTGGCCGCCGCGCGTTTCTATATCTGAACGGACAAGAGCTCGAGCCGTCGCAGACGGATGAGGTTGCCACGCTTTCAGCGCCGACCGGAGCTCTGCGACAGTGCGCTCTACATCCGCCCGGGCGGCCCACACCTTAATCGCCGCATTTCTCGGAGAACGTCTAGCGGAACCGCCCCACGGAGCCATTGCAAGATAACGGGAGTAGAACCAGTACCTGGCGAGAGAAGGCCGCGACCGTCTGAGCAATCTTCGCGACAGCTTTATAAGTTCTTGTTTGGCAAATTGTTTCTTTTGGTAGCGGGGGCTCGATTTTGAATTGGAGGTCCTTGAAAGCAATGGAAATCCGTGTTCGATGACCTTGGGCACGCAAAGAGCGGTGGGTAAGCCGATGCGGGCCCTTGCCAGCCCACGGTCCTTAACCAAGCCCGACCGTGGGCTTAAGAGCCCGCCTCGTGTCTGACGCGATACAATGGCACCATGGCTCTCTTTGATGCATTGGGCTTTCGATGGGACCGAGACGCTGTTCCTCGAGAGCTTCCGCGCGCCTCCCTGAATAGGGTGGTGTTCCGATTTTCCCGGATGCTCCCTGAGTACGTATGGGATGCAGGCGTGCTCGAGGGCAATTCATTCACATTTCCAGAAGTAAAAACGCTCCTCGAGGGTGTCACAGTAGGAGGACGGAAGCTATCGGACCAGGAACAGATTCTGAACCTTGCGGATAGCTCCAAATACTTGGTTGGGCTCGTGAAGCAAGGGCAATTCAGGCTCGACAAGGAGACCTGCTGTTCGCTCAATGCTCGTGTAGCGCGAAACGAAGCGCTCGAATGGGGACATTTCCGCGGAGAAGGAACGGAAACGAGCTACACACCCGATGTCGCATTGGGAGAGAGGGGACGATTTACGCCACTTCCAACCGAGCGCGAGGCTGCCCGCCTCAACGAGGTGTTCACCAACGGCGTGCGTGCGCTGCAGGAGAATGTTTCCAATCCCTTCGAGAGGGCATCTGCCTTCTTCTTGTTTGGATCACTTCAGCAGTTCTTCTTTGATGGGAATAAGCGTACCTCGAGATTCATGATGAACGGTCTGCTGATGACCGAAGGCATCGACGCCATCAGCATTCCTGCCGTGCGCGCGACGCAATTCAACTCTCGAATGGTCGATTTCTACATTACCCGAGATGCCACTGAGATGATGGCCTTTGTCCTGGATTGTCATCCGGAAATTGCACGGATCCGTCAGCTCAACCCAGGGCTCTCGGTCATAAAAGATGCACCGAGCATTCACCAATTTGGCCTGAATGATTCCATGGACACTGACGCGCGCGCGCACGAATCCCAACCTACGAGAAATACGGTCGGCAACACCTCGTTGGATTCCTCCGAGCCGCAGCAACCGTTGACGAAGCATCCTTCGACGGAGGAAATTCAACGAAACGCAGCCGAGAATTGGCGGCGGAAATACTACGAGAAAAAAGCGGACATTCCTGCACCGGCGCAGGAATCGACCCGAGCCAAGGAGAACGCTCCTGAACCGGGGAAGGTCAGTTATGAGCGAGCCGCCGGCATCGATATCGATTTTGATCCCGAGCGCTGAACACAGTTGAGCCGCAAGCCCGAATCGCCAAGGCAATTCGCCGAAGTCTTTGTCGAAGGCCAACAGGATGCGGACCTCGGTCATCGCGCGCTGGAGCACATCGGGATGTGGTCATCCACGCCTGGCGATCTGCCGCAGCGAGCGCGCGATTAGATATTGTGCGAAGCACTGCCCGCATGACTGCGGTTGAGGCGAATCCGCGCCTCGACGACTGTCTCTCTCACATGCTGGAAGCCGAACGGTTGGCTCGCAGCTACGCTCAGCACCTAGCCACGGCCGAATTTCTTCAGGACCGGCGAGCCTCCCGTCAAGCAAATCGGGAGCCTGACGCCGTTTAAAATAGTAGCGGGGGGCAGGATTTGAGATTCATTTTTAGCCCCGGGTTCTGAAAGTGCCCCTCCGATAGCCGTACGCCCCAGGGACGCAAGCCGACGGCGCTCGACGCTGGGTGACACGGGCACCCATCTCACCGAGGGGCGGCTGCCAAAGGCGACGATCCCGTCATCCCGTCCATTCAGCAAAGGCCAACAGGGCTTTCTCGGGA
>JASHYG010000430.1 GCA_030043215.1 Gammaproteobacteria bacterium | reverse complement strand
CAGGAGATGCTGAGCGAGGCATTCCGCGCCCTGGTCGAGCGCTTCCGGCTCCAGGGAGAGCGGCTCGGCGAAGTGATCGCCGGCGCCGTCATCAAGCACTCGAGGGACTACAACCTGGTGCGCGAGTCCGTGCTGTCGTCAGGGCTCGATCCGCACACGCCCGGGCTCGACGTGCAGCGCGCGTGCGGCACGAGTCTCGAGGCCGCCATTCTTCTCGGCAACAAGATCGCCCTCGGGCAGGTCGACGCCGGGATCGCCGGGGGCGTCGATTCGATCAGCGACCCGCCGGTCGTCTACCCGGCCTCCTACCGGCAGATCCTGCTGAGGAGCTACCTCGGCCGTTCCGCATGGCAGCGGCTGCGGCCGTTCCTCGGCTTGAGGCCGAGGCATTTCAAGCCCGTCATGCTCGGGGTCATCGAGCCGCGCACCGGCCTCAGCATGGGCCAGAGCACGGAGCTCATGGTCAAGCACTGGAAGATCCCGCGGGAGGCGCAGGATCAGCTTGCATTCGAGAGCCACATGAAGGCGGCCGCGGCCTGGCGCGAGGGCTTCTATGACGATCTCGTGGTGCCCTTTCGCGGGCTCAAGGCCGATAACAACGTGCGGCCCGACACCTCCCTCGAGAAGCTTGCGAAGCTGCGCCCGACGTTCGATACCAGCGGCTCGGGCAGCCTCACCGCGGGCAACAGCACGCCCCTCACCGACGGCGCGAGCGCGGTGCTGCTCGCCACGGACGAGTGGGCCGCAAAGCACGGCTTGCCCGTGCTGGCCCATCTGCGCTACGGCAAGCAGTGGGCGGTGGACTTTGCGGGCGGCAAGGAGGGGCTGCTCATGGCGCCGGTCCGCGCCGTCGCCGCGATGCTCGAGGATGCGCAGCTCAAGCTCGCCGACTTCGACTACTACGAGATCCACGAAGCGTTCGCAGGGCAGGTGCTCTGCACGCTGGCTGCCTGGGAGTCGCCCGAATACTGCCGCGACGTCCTCGGCTTGCCAGGCCCGCTCGGCAGCGTCGATCGCTCGCGACTCAACGTGAAGGGCGGCAGCGTCGCGATCGGTCACCCGTTCGCGGCGACGGGCACTCGCATCGTTGCCACGCTCGCGAAGCTGCTGGCCGCGGACCAGGGCGCCAAGCGCGGCCTCATCTCGGTCTGCACCGCCGGCGGCATGGGCGTCGCCGCGATACTCGAGCGCTGATCGCACGCGGAGTGGGAGGAGCGCGAGCCCAGTGTCGTCGTCGGGGATCTGAAAGAATGAATAACTCGGAAACAGGCCTGCGCCAGAAGTATCTCGAGGCGCTCCAGCGCCTCGAGACCGGCGAGGCCCGCTGGGCGAAGCTCGAGAATGTCCTGCGCCTGACGATCGGCCGGCTGTGCCTCGCCGCTCGCGGCCGCAGCGGCCGGCTCGACGGCGAGCTCCGCGGCTTGAGCGATCTCATCCGGCGCCAGCCTTCCGCCGACGATCTCGAGGCGCGCCTCGACCCGCTATCGCGCGCCATCGCGGCGCTCGATCAGCTGCCGGATACGGCCGCAACGCCGTCCGCGGCGCAGGGTGGCTCCCCTGCCGAGGCGGCGGCTTCCGGGCCGGCCCCCTCCGGCTGGGCCGCGCCGGTGCGAGCTTCCGCACCTGAGCAGGCTCCCTCCCCTGCGCAGGCATCCCCCCCTACGCAAGCTTCCGACGCGCCGCAGGCCTTCGCACCGCCGGCCGAGTCCTCGCCGGCGCCCGAGCGGGACGCCCACGTTCAGGTGGCCATCGTTGCAATGCTCGAGCGGCTCGCCTCGCTCCCCGAGCTGCGGCCCGTGCTGGCCGAGCTCCAAGAGCAGCCGGGCGCGGCGCTCACGGCCGACGAGCTGGCGGAGGGCCTGGAGCGTGTGGCCCGTCTCATCGGCGAGCAGCGCTCGAGGCTGCACCACGAGAAGCTCGAGGTCGAGGACCTGCTACGCCAGATCGACGCGCGCCTCGAGGAGCTCGGCACCTACCTCACCGGAGATGCGACCGACCAGAAAAACGCCCAGGAGAGCACGCAGCAGCTCAACCTGCTCGTGATGGACGAGATGCACGAGCTCAACACGGACATCCAGCGCGCAATCGACCTCGCCGAGCTCAGAAGCCGGGTGCGCGCGCGCCTGGAGACCATCACCACTCACCTGCAGGATTTCCGCGCGCGCGAGGACCAGCGGTTCGCCTCGCAGACGGACCGCACGGGACGGCTGCGGGTCCGCATCGCCGAGCTCGAGCGCGAGAGCCGCAACTTGCAGCAGAGCCTGCAGGACGAGCAGCGGCTCGCGATGGTCGACGCGCTGACTGGCATCGGGAACCGCGCCGCGTACGACGAGCGCATCCAGCACGAGTTCACACGCTGGAGTCAGGAAGGCGGCCCCGTCAGCATCCTTGCCTGGGACATCGACCGGTTCAAGGATATCAACGACGCTTACGGACACCGGGCGGGCGACAAGGTCCTGCGGGTCGTCGGCCAGCATCTCGCGCAGCACGTGCGGGGAACGGACTTCGTCGCGCGCTACGGCGGCGACGAGTTCGTGATGATCCTCGTCGGGACGGGAGCGGACCAGGCCCTCGTCGCGGCGGACAAGATCCGCAACGGCATCGCGCGGATCGGCTTTCACTTCCGCAACCGGCCCGTCACGGTCGCGGCCTCGTGCGGGATCACGACCTTTCACCCCGAGGATACGCCCGACACGATCTTCGATCGCGCCGACCGGGCGCTCTACCGCGCAAAGGACGCCGGCCGCAACTGCTGCGTCGTCATGTAACCCTCGCGCGCCCCAGGCGCTTTGACGCCGGGGCACCGATGCGCGATGGTATCCTTCCGCCATCCGGAGGAAGCAGCGGCCATGAGCGAATTCACGACGATCATGTCGAGGGATGGTCACGAGATGCGCACCTGGCTCGCCGCGCCACCGGGCAAGCCGAGAGGCGCCATCGTCGTGGTGCAAGAGATCTTCGGCGTCAATTCCCACATCCGCTCCGTGGCGGACGGCTACGCGGCCGAGGGCTACGTCGCGATCGCGCCGAGCCTGTTCGACCGCGTACGCAAGGGCATCGAGCTCGGGTACGAGCAGTCGGACGTCCAGGAAGGGTTCGGCTACGTGCAGCAGCTCAAGCCGGAGCAGACGCTGCTCGACCTGTCTGCCGCGATCGCCGTCGTCAGGCATGCCGGCCGCGTGGGCATGGTCGGCTACTGCTGGGGCGGCAGGATGACCTACATCAGCGCGTGCGAGCTCCCGATCGCATGCGGGGTCGCCTACTATGGCGGCGGCATCACGCAGTGCCTCGCGAAG
>JASHYG010000429.1 GCA_030043215.1 Gammaproteobacteria bacterium | reverse complement strand
CGGTATCCGCGCGTGCGGCTGCTCGTCCACGTGAGCAACCGCCGCGTGGACGTGCTGAACGAAGGCTTCGACGCCGCGTTGCGCGTGCGCACGCAGCCGAGCGGCGAGGACGGCCTCGTCATGCGCAGCTTCCGCGAGATCTGCGAGCTGCTGGTCGCGACCCGCGGCTATCTCGACCGCGCGGTGAGGCCCGAGCGGCCGGAGCAGCTCGCGCAGCTCGAGACCCTCGGATTCGCGCCGGAGGCGGAGCGTCAGGCCTGGGACCTCATCGGCCCGCAGGGCGAGACCGCTCGCATCGACCACACGCCTCGCCTGGTGTGCCACGACTTCGTCGTGCTGCGGTCCGCCGTGCTGGAGGGCCTCGGCATCGCGCTGCTTCCGGAGAACGTGGCGCGCGCCGATCTCGACTCCGGGAAGCTCGAGCGCGTGCTCCCCGCGTGGAACGTGCCGCAGGGCATCTGCCACGTCGTCTTTCCGAGCCGGCGAGGCATGCTGCCCGCCGTGCGCGCCTTCATCGACTTCCTGGCCGAGCGGCTGCCCGCGGTCATTTGAGCGGCGCGAGCTTCTCCATCCCGCCGAGATAGGGTTGCAGGGCGCGAGGGACGCTCACCGAGCCGTCCTCCTGCTGATAGTTCTCGAGCACCGCGACCAGAGCGCGCCCGACGGCGAGCCCCGAGCCGTTGAGGGTGTGCACCGGCTCGGGCTTGCCCGTCTCGGGGTTGCGCCACCTCGCCTGCATGCGGCGCGCCTGGTAAGCCTCGAAGTTGCTGCACGAGGAGATCTCACGGTAACGCTCCTGCGAGGGGAGCCACACCTCGAGGTCGTAGGTCTTGGCACTCCCCGCGCCTACGTCTCCCGCGCACAGGGCCACCGTCCGGTGCGGAATCTCGAGCCTCTCGAGCACTCGCCGAGCGTGCGAGGTGAGCTCCTCGAGCGCGGCGTAGGAGTCGGCCGGACGCACGATCTGCACCAGCTCCACCTTGTCGAACTGATGGTTGCGGATCATGCCGTGCGTGTCCTTGCCGGCGGCGCCCGCCTCCGAGCGGAAGCAAGGGGTGTGGCAGACGTATTTGAGCGGTAGCCGCTCGGCGGACACGATTTGCTCGCGCACCAGATTCGTGACCGGAACCTCCGCGGTCGGAATGAGGTAGAAGCCGTGCTCGCCCCGCACCGCGAACAGGTCCTGCTCGAATTTCGGCAGCTGTCCGGTTCCGACGAGCGCCTGGCTCTGCACGAGGTACGGAACGTACACCTCCGTGTAGCCGTGCTCGCTCGTGTGCAGATCCAGCATGAACTGGGCGAGCGCGCGATGCAGGCGGGCGACCTCCCCGCGCATCACGACGAAGCGGGAGCCGGACATGCGCGCGGCAGCCTCGAAATCGAGGCCCCCCAGCCTCCCTCCGACCTCGACGTGATCGCGAGGCTCGAACGCGAAGCGTCGCGGCTCGCCCCAGCGCGCCACTTCCGCGTTGGCGGACTCATCGCGCCCGTCCGGGACCGAATCGTGGAGCAGATTGGGTAGACCGAGCTGCCAGCGCTCGAGCTCCGCCTGCACGGCGGTGAGCGACTCGTCCACGCCGGCCAGCTCGCGCGTCAGCTGCTCGCCTCGCGCGATCAACGGCGCCACGTCCTCGCCGCGGCCCTTCGCCATGCCGACGGCCTTGGCATTGCCGTTGCGCTCGGCGCGCAACCGGTCCGCCTCGACCTGCCCGCGCTTGCGCTCTTCCTCGAGCGCGGCGAGCCGCGACACGTCGAGCACGAATCCCCGTCTCGCGAGGTTGCGGGCGACGCCCTCCGGATCAGTACGCAGCAGCTTGGGATCGATCATGGTTTGGATTCACTCTTCGCCCGCAGGCGCGCCAGCGCCTCCCTGATGCGAATCTCGAGCCCGCGAGAGACCGGCCGGTAGTATCGCCGATCCGGCAGCTCATCCGGCAAGTAGCGCTCGCCCGCCGCAAACGCGTCGGGCTCGTCGTGCGCGTACCGATACCCCTTGCCGTAACCGAGGTCCTTCATGAGATGAGTGGGGGCGTTGCGCAGTCGCAGCGGCACCTCGAGCGTGCCGTAATGCTCCACGTCCTCCTGGGCCTCGCCCAGGGCGACGTACACGGCATTGCTCTTCGGGGCACACGCGAGATACACGATCAGCTCGGCGAGGGCGAGCTCGCCCTCGGGGCTTCCCAGGCGGTCGTACGCATCCCAGGCATCGAGCGCCAGCGCGAGGGCCCGCGGATCCGCGAGACCGATGTCCTCGACGGCCATGCGCACGGCACGACGCGCGATGTAGAGCGGATCGCAGCCGCCATCGAGCATGCGGGCCATCCAGTAGAGCGCCCCGTCGGGGTCGGTGCCGCGCACCGCCTTGTGTAGCGCCGAGATCTGGTCGTAGAACTGATCGCCGCCCTTGTCGAAGCGCCGGCGGCCGCCGGCCGCCACCTCCTGCGCGATGGCCGGGGTGAGCGCCCGCGGAACCTCGTCGGGCGTCGCCGCCGCCGCGTCGACGAGCCCGGCCGCGAGCTCCAGCATGTTGAGCGCCCGCCGCGCATCGCCGTCGGCCGCGTGCGCGATCAGCTCGAGCGCATCCGGCTGCGCGGCGACGTGTGCCTGTCCGAGGCCCCGCTCCTCGTC
>JASHYG010000428.1 GCA_030043215.1 Gammaproteobacteria bacterium | reverse complement strand
CAAGCGGGGTCCGAGGAGCCTCCGGCGACGCATGACTACCTGTGCGAGGCGGCGCCGGGCCGCGTGCTCACCGCCCGTGCAAGCGATCCGGCCGAGGAGCTGGAGCTCGCGGCTCGGTGGTGCCGGTCACACCTCGCAGAGGACCCGGGCCGCCGCCTGCTCGTGATCGTTCCGGACCTGTCGCAGCGCCGCGGCGACGCCGTACGCCTGTTCGAGCAAGCGCTCGCGCCCCAGTTGGCCTTGAGCGGCGACGACGAGGAGACGGACTGCGTCGTGGCGGAGGGGGGAGAGCCGCTCGCCGGCTATCCGCTCGTGCAGCACGGGCTCACGGCGCTCTCGTTCCTGACTGGTACGCTCGAGCTCACGAAGCTGAGTGCCTGGCTGCGGGCATCGTTCTGGCGCATGCCACAGCCTCCGGAGAGGGCGGAGCTCGATGCCTGGCTCCGCGAGGTCCTCACACTCGATGTGACCCCGGCTGCGCTGCAGGCGGTGCTGCAGGCGGCTCCGAGCCGCTTCGGCGCCGCAGCGGCCGCGTTGCGCCGCGCACTCGGTGAGGCTGCTCGCGCGCTCGGGTCCCCGGGTGAGGGGGTACGGACCCGGGAGTGGGCCCAGCGCTTCGAGCGGTCACTCGAGGCCCTGGGATGGCCCGGTGCGCGCCCCCTGTCGAGCGCGGAGCAGCAGACGAACGTGCGCTTCGAGGAGATCCTTGCGGATCTCGCCGCGCTCGGTGGACAGCTCGGGCCGCTCGCCGCGCCGCAGGCCCTGCGCATGCTCGAAGCGCTCGCGGCCCGCACGAGCTTCGCGCCCGAGAGCCGAGACGCTGCGGTGACCCTGACTGGCGCCCTGGTGGACCCCATCGTGCTCTACGACGGCATCTGGGTCGCCGGGCTGCAAGCGGACGCTTGGCCGCCGCCGCCTGCGGTCAATCCGTTCATTCCACTCCCGGTCCAGATCCGGGCCGGCATTCCGGGGGTCACGGCAGCTGGCAGTCTCGCCGGGGCTCGAGAACTGCTCGACCGGTGGCGGCGCTCGGCCCCGCAGCTCATCGCGAGCTGGCCGGCGAGCGTGGAGGATCGCGAGTGCCTCCCGTCCCCGCTGCTCGCCGAGCTCACCGGCATCGAGGCCTGGGCGCCGGACGAGCGCTCCCCCACACTCGCTCGACGGATCAGAGCGATGCGCCGAGTCGAGTCCTTTGCGGACGATGCGGGAGCCCCCTGGCCCGACGGCAGTCCCCTGCCCAGCGGCACCCGGGCGCTCGACTACCAGAGCCGCTGTCCCTTCCGCTCGTACGCCGAGCTCAGGCTCTCCAGCACGCCCCTCCAGACACCCCGGCCGGGGGTCGATCCTCGCGAGCGCGGCCGCCTGGTGCACCGTGCGCTCGAGCACCTGTGGCGCGAGCTCGGTGGGTCGGAAGGGCTGCAGCGGGCGAGCGGAGGACTCGAGCGCCTCATCGACGAGTGCGTTGCGCGGGCCGCGAGAGAGAGCTTCTCCCCGCCGTCGAGCCCGTCCGCCGCGGCCCTGCAGCGCCGCGAGCGACGGCGCATCACGCGGCTGCTCCTCGATCTCACCGCCCTGGAGAGTGGGCGCGCACCGTTCCGAGTAAGCGCGCTCGAGCTCACGAGAAGCCTGACCCTCGCCGGCGCGCGGCTCGACGTGAGGATCGACCGGATCGATGAGCTCGAGGATGGTGCGCGGGTCATTCTCGACTACAAGACCGGCAAGCCGGTGCCGCTCGAGTGGCTCGCGGACCGGCTCTCCGAGCCGCAGCTGCTCGCCTACCTGCTCGCCGAGGGCGGCAACGCCTGTGCGCTCGCGGCGGTGCACCTCTCGAGCGAGGGCATTGCATACCGCGGCCTGTCCGATCGGCCGCACCGCCTGCCACGGCTTCCTGCGCTGTGCGAGGAGGAATCGGCGGCGGCAGCCTGGCAAGATCAGATCCGACGCTGGCAGACTCTTCTCGAGCGGCTGGCGGGGGATTTCCTCGCAGGATCGGCCGCGGTCGATCCGGCCGAATCCGCTTGCCGCATCTGTCACCTGCACACGTTCTGCCGGATCGGAGAGATTCGAGCAGCGGGCGCCGGGGCGGCGCGCGCAGAGGGGCTGGAACCGCGCGATGACTGATCCTGCCGCGCCTGACCCGGGCGATCCCGACGCCGTGGCACGAGAGCAGGCGCTCGATCCGCACAACTCCGTCTTGCTGGAGGCTCCCGCGGGCTCCGGCAAGACGACCGTGCTCACCCAGCGCATCCTGCGGTTGCTCTCCACGGTCGATGAGCCCGAGCAGATTCTCGCGATCACCTTCACCCGCAAGGCCGCCGCGGAGATGCGGGAGCGCGTGGTGCGCGCCCTGCGTGGTGACATCGACGTTTCTACGCCGCAGGGCGTGAGACTCCGCGAGCTCGCCGACGCCGCGATGGAGCGCTCGCGGCGGCTCGAATGGTCGCTCGAGGCGAACCCGGGAAGGCTGCGCATCCAGACGATCGACTCGCTCAATCGATGGCTCGCCGCCCAGCTGCCGATCACCGCGCGCAGCACCGGCGACCGGGCGATTGCGGACTCGCCCGCGCGCCTGTATCGGATCGCCGCCCGGAGCACGCTGCTCGATGCGGAGAGCGACCCGAGCCTGCGGGCCGACGCGGAAGTCCTGTTCGAGCGGCTCGACAACAACTTCGGGCGCTTCGAGCAGCTGCTGACGGTGATGCTGCAGGCGCGGGCCCACTGGCTGCCGAAGCTTCTCCGCGGAGAGGCACGAGGACAGGCGCCGGGCGGCTCCGCGCTCGAGATCGACCTGTGCGAGCGCATCGAGCAGGGCTTACGCGCGATCGTGAGCGCGCGGATACGCGAGGCGGACACCCTCGTTCCCGCAGCGCTCATCGAGCAGGGTGCGCGGCTCGCGCGCGCGGCGGCGCGGCACCGGCAGGCTGCCGCGGACACGCGGCCCGGCCCCTGGCAGGCGTGGGCTCCTGGATCGGACCCCGCGGGCCCCCTCGAGCTGCGCCACTGGCAGGGACTCGCGCAGCTCGCGCTGACCGCCCAGGGTACCTGGCGAGTCACCCTCACCAGGCGCGAGGGCTTCCCGCCCGAGGACCGGCCGGTCAAGGAGGAGGCCTTGCGCTGGATCGCAAGCCTCGGCGGCATCGCAGGCGCCCAGGAGCGGCTCGCCGAGCTCGCGGCGCTGCCGGACCCACGGATTCCCGTCGAGGACGCGCGTGCGCTCTCGGCCCTCGCGCGGCTGCTGCGCCTCGCCGCAAGCGAGCTCGAGCTCACCTTTCAGGAGCACGATCGCGTCGATTATCCCTACGTCGCGGCGGCGGCGCGCCGCGCGCTCACCGCCGAGGGTACGCCGACCGACCTCGCATTGCGGCTCGGGGCCGATATCCGGCACATCCTCGTCGATGAGTTCCAAGACACCTCCATCGAGCAGGCCGAGCTGCTCGAGGCGCTCGTCTCCGGATGGGAGGAGGGCGATGGCCGCACGCTCTTCGCCGTCGGCGATCCGATGCAGTCGATCTATCAATTCCGCGAGGCCGAGGTCGGCCTGTTCCTGCGCGCCGCGACCCACGGTATCGGCTCTCTGCGGCTGCGTCCCGTCGCGCTCACGCGCAATTTCCGCGCGGCGCCGGCGCTCGTCGCCTGGCTGAATGCGACCTTCGCGCGGTGCTTTCCGCAGGCCGACGATCCTCGAACGAGCGCCGTCCGCTACCGCGAGTGCGCCGCCGGCCGCGGCGACCAGCGCGGGCTCGTGCGCCTGCATGCCGTGCCTGGCGCGGAGCCGCAGACAGAGGCGCGTGCCGTCGCCCAGCTCGTGACGCGCCTGCGCGCCGCGGAGCCTCGAGCGAGCATCGCGATCCTGCTCGCCTCGCGCTCGCATGCGCCTCCCATCGTCGCTGCGCTGCGCGACGCCCGGATCGCGGTGGCGGGTGTCGATCTCGTCTCCCTCGCCGATCTGCCGGTCGTGCGCGATCTCGAGGCGCTCACGCGCGCGCTCGATCATCTCGCCGACCGCACGGCCTGGCTCGCCGTGCTGCGCGCGCCCTGGTGCGGTCTCACCTTGAGCGAGCTCAGCCTGCTGCTCGAGGACTCCGCGGAGCGGACCGTGTGGGAGGCCATCCACGACGAGACGCGCGTGCAGCAGCTCTCGCCCGGCTCACTTGCACGTCTCGTTCGCACCCGCGCCGTTCTCGCTCAGGCGCTCGCACGGCGGGACCGCCCCGATCCGGCGTCCTGGGTCGAGACGGCGTGGCTGCGGCTTGGCGGCCCGGCAGCCTGCGCTGATGACGACGATCTCGAGCAGGCGAGGACTCTCCTTGCAGGCCTCGCAAGGTGGTCGTCCGAGCCGGACTGGTCCGGGCCGCTCGAGCTCGAGGAGCGGCTCGAGCGGCTCTACGCGATGCACCCTGGAGTCCCCGCGGGCGCCGTCCAGATCATGACCATCCATCGCGCCAAGGGGCTCGAGTTCGACAAGGTCATCGTGCCCGCTCTCGGCCGCAGGCTCCGCTCGAGCCCCGAGCCTCTGCTGCGCTGGCTCGAGCTGCCGGCCGAGCGCGAGGGCAGCGACCTGCTCATGGCGGCGATCCCCTCATCCACCGAGCGGGGCTCCGCGCTGAGCGAATATCTCAAGCGCCTGCAGACCGAGCGCGCGGCGCACGAGCGGGTGCGCCTCGCCTACGTCGCGGCGACGCGTGCGCGCTCCGAGCTGCACCTGTTCGGCGAGCTTCCCGCTGCCGATGCGCGGCGCAGAGAGGCATCGTCCGATACACGGCGCGCCGAGCCGCCGCCGGCGCCTGCGCCTGCGCCTGCGCCTGCGGCAGGAACGCTACTCGCGGCGCTCTGGCCCGCGGTCGCGGCAGAGTTCCCGCGTGAGCCCGCTGCGGGCGCCGCGAGCACGAGCGCCGACGGTGGCGCCGCGGCAGAGCCCGCGCCGAGCGCGCGCCTCACGCGCCTTGCGTCCGATTGGCGCCTTCCGGAGGTCCCCTCCGGCCCGGCCTCTCGCGGGATCGCGGTGGCCGCGTACGACTCGAGCGAGGAGGAGATTCCGGCGCTGCAGCCGCAGCTCGCCGCCGCGCAGGCGGTCTGCGATCAGCTGAGGCGCTGCGCCCGCCGCGGCCGCCTGCCAATGCATGGCAGTGATACCGCGCAGGCGTTGCGCGAGCGGCTCGCGCGGCTCGGCTTCACGGACAGCGGGCTCGACGAGTGCACGCAGCGGGCGGTCGCACTCCTCGATGCCTGCCTCGCCGATTCGCGCCTGCAGTGGATCTTCGCCTCGACGCATGTGCGCGAGGAAAGTCCGGTTAGGCTCACCGGGATTCACGAGGGGCATTTGACGAGCGCAGTCATCGACCGGACGTTCGTCGACAGCAACGGTGTACGTTGGCTCATCGACTTCCGGGCGGACTCCTCGCGCGTGGGTCCGGGCCCGGGTGAGAGCCCCGATACCCCGCACCTCGCGGCCGGACGGAAGCCGGACTCCGGGCTCGTCAAGCGCATCGCCCTGGCGCGCGCGCTCGGACCGGAGCCGGTGCGCGCCGGCATCTATTTCTCGGCGACGCAATCCTTCTACGAGCAGCCGTGATCCGCGGCTCCCGCCCCCAGCGCAAGCCGGCACACGAGTGTCTTCCGGTCTAGCGTCTTCCGGCCTAGAAGGTGCCTGCGATGGAGAACGGCCTGCGCCCTTGCGCATCCGGAGCTCCGAGATAGCGCAGCTGCGAGACGAGATCGGGCGAGGCGCTCGGCCGCGCCGCGATGAGACCTTCCACCTCGTATCCCGGCTCGGGGGTGAGTCGGACCGTTCCCTGCAGGGCGAAGGGTCCGCCGAGGTCGCTCAGCTGACCGGTCGGCTCGCCTGGGCCGCCCGGGAACAGCAACCGGTAACTGCCGAGCAGCGCACCCTGGCCGATAGTCAGCCCCCGGACTTCGATCTGCCCCCGGATCTCCGTGATGCGCATGCCATTCCAGTGGAGGTCGGCGAGATCCACTTCGGCCGAGCCGAGAGTGGAGGGCGGCAGCTGTGGGATGAAGGCAGAGTCGACAGGGAAGTCGGCGTGAACGCCGCGCGCCGCGATCGCTCCCCTGGGACTCCACTCCACTCGCGCGCGAGCGGCGCCTGCTCCGCGCGTCAGAGCAACGTCGACGTCGAGCCGGCCGGTGAGAAGCCGCAGGGGATGAAGCGTCCACTGGAGGTCCCCGAGCGACATGCCCGCCGCGGTGAGTCCCGCGCACGTCCCGCTCCAGAGCGTACCGGCGACCTGTCCGCACGTCACGGCGCGCGGGAGCGCGAGCGCGGCCCACCGGGCCGGGAACTGGACGATCAAGATGAGCACGAAGACCGCCACGCCGGCGGCGATCACTCCGGCGTGGCGTCTCATTCAGTGAGACGCCTGCAGGACGATACCGGCGTTGACGGTGCCGGGCGAGCCGGCGTTGTCGATGGTCGCGGACTCCACGCTGATTCCATGCTGCTCCGATAAGCGCGCGAGCCAGCCGACCAGCGTGTCGAACGGCGCCTTGTCGAGCCGCACTCGCAGGCCGTTGCTGCCGCTCGGCTCGCTGCTCGCGAGCGCCGTGCCGAGACCGACCTCGCGCGCCGCGGCGTCGACGATCACGATGAGCGACCGCTGATCGGCAGGACGCGAGGCCACCACGGGCCCCGCCGCCGCGAGCTGCGGCGCAACGCTCCGCATCCAGGCGAGGTCTTGCTGCCTGTGAGTGAGGCGCGCCTGCGCGCGGGCGACGCCGCGGTCGAGCGAGAACAGCCCGAGCAGCAGAAAGAGCGCGACGACCGCAGCGCCTGCCAGCAGCGCGCGGCGCTCCCGCACCGCGAGGGACCGATACCAGGCGACTAGCGTTTCCATGTATGGGCTCCAGGCACGGCGGTGAGGCTAGGCCCGCGGCTTGATCTGGACATGGCCTTCATAGCGAGACCCAACGACGCTCCCGGCCGTGAGGTCCGCCTGCCAGCCGCTCGCCCGCAGGCTCTGGCTCAGGCGGTCGAGCACCTCGGGGTTGGGCGCGGCGATCCTCAAGTCGAGCGTTCCCTCGCGGAAGGTGAGTGCCTGCAGCACCGTGCCCTCCGTGCCGGCGCGTGCTTGCGCGAGCGCGCCGAGCGCTGCGAGCAACCCCGAGCCGGCTCCGCCGTTGCGGAGGCTCGCGAGACGCTGCTCCATGCGATGGCGCGCGTCGACTGCGTTGTGCTCGCCAGGCATCGCGGCGCGGAAGGTTCGCTCGACCGCCACGTTGACCTGGTGCTCGGCGTGTCCGAGCTCGACGAGCTCCACCGCGCTGCCGGTGGCGTGCAGCACGATGAGGGCCGCGAGCAGCACCGCGGCGGCGCGCCACACCTTCCAGCCACTCGCAAGGGCGGTCGCCGGCGCATAAGGGCCTTGCAGGAGATTGATGCCGCCCGCAAGGGCTGCTGGAAGCTGCTGGGCGAGGAGAGCGAGCGGTCCGTCCGTGAGGAGTTGAACCTTGATGCCATCGAAGCGATCGCGGATCGCCTCCACGTCGGGCGCGCGGTCGTGCCATTCCGCGGCGCCGGTATAGAGCACGAGCCCCTGTCCGGTGCGACCCGCCGTAGCGATCATCTCGTCCGCGCGCGGACGGAGGAGCTCGAGCGCCTCGGCGAGCGCGTCGATCGGCATTGTCACCGGAAGACCGCCCACCGGCCGCACGATGGCGCAGTCGGAGTCGAGCAGGCCGACAGCCTGCCCGGGGTTGCTCGGGACGAGCTCGCTTTCGGCGAAGACGGCGTCCGGCTCGATCCCGGCAGCGCGCAGCTGCGCGAGCCATTCGTCGAGCGACGCGCGGGAGACGACGGCAACCGGCGTGTGCGCGGTGTCCGTGGGCCTCCTGCCGACGGCAAAGTGCAGATTCTCCACGTCCTCCGCGAGCTGCTCCTCCAGGGCGAAGGGAACGATCTGCTGCACCTTCATGCCGGATTTGATCGGCACGTCGGCCTCGGTGAGCACCACATCGACGGCCGGAGCGAGCACGCAGACGCGGTGCGAGACGGCAAGCCCAGCCGCCTGCGCCAGGGGACCCTGGCTCTGCGTGGTCACGACGCGGCCGGCGGTATCCGCGACCAGCCAGGAGGCGGAGGCGCCGGGCTCGTGCGCAAGCCGGATGAGGAGCCAATCTGCCATGTCATTCCGTCATGAGAGAGGGAAGTCCACCAGTCAATCGGCCGTGAAGCTGCGCTGGATCACCTGCATCCGAACGCCCTTCGACCCTCGGTGCAGAAGACTGTACAGGTAGAACTCCGAGTTGCCAATGTCGACGATGCTCGTCAGGCGGAAGTAATCCGATTGCGCGCCGACGTTCGTCATGGCCGGGGTTGCCGTGGCGCCGGCGCCGCCTTTGAAGGCCGCTTGATAGACCGAGACGGTGGGGAAGCAGCCTTTGGCCCGCTGCTGGGCGAGATCCTCCGGACTGATGATGCTGTACTGGCGCTCGCCCGGGGGTCCGAGGGCATCCAGCACCGGGCCCGAGGCGGTACAGAGATTGACCTTCGTTCCGCGGGGCAAGGCCGTCACGTAGGGCGCGAGGGTCGCATAGCGGGTGGGGCCGAAGCCGGGCAGGGCGAGCAGCTCGCTCGCGCTCGTGATCTGGCGGTTTGCGGTCCGGTACGGCGGGATCTGCGAGAGATAGGTGCTGTCCTCCGCTCCGTCGGGGCCGTAGACGACGCTGTCCGCGTCGATCCAGTCCGCAATCAGCGACGCCCACTTGGTCTCGAGTCCCACGATTTGCAGCAGATTCTGGAAAGCCTGCAGCTCGTTCGGGTCGATCTGTCCGCTGTCGTTCACCAGGTTGTTGAGATTGAACCGTCCTTGCATGTCCTCGAGCGACGCCTCGAGCGTCACGCCTGGCGCAAGCGCGGCCGGCCCGTAGGTCATCGACCAGGGCTGGCCTGGCGCATCCGTTTGAGGGTTCTGCTGGCGGCTCTCGCGCAGCGCATAGGCCGCGAGCGCCTCGGCCGCCTCGCCGGCGAGCAGGCTCTGATCGAACGCAAAGGTTCCCTGGCCGCGGCGGGCGGTCAAGACAGTGTCGTACCCGATCGATGAGGCGATGATCGTGCCGATCGCGACCAGCAGGATCGCCGTGAGCAGCGCGATGCCTCGCTCGCGCGTCCGCACGCGCACGCTCACCATCCGCCGTCTCATGTCGGCACCTCGATGATGCGCACGATCGTTCCCCAATCGTCGAGCTCCAGCGTGACTTCCACGGCAAGCGGCCGCATCCGCAGCGTCTGATTGCCCGCGAGCGGCGACAGCGGAATATTGCCGATCGGCGGCCATTGGTCCGTCCACTGGCGCGCCTCGGTCAGGTAGCGGAACGTGACGGACTTCACATGGTCGAGCAGATCCCGGCGGATCGGGACATCGCCCTCCGTCACGTCGAGCTCCGGCCAGTGCAGTCGCTCGAGCACCCCGTTCTCCAGGCGATACGAGACGCGCTCCTCGGCGGGGCGCTGGATCCCCGCAGGGTTCGCCCACCCGATGCGGGTGAAGGCGACCAGATCGGCTGCGCTCGCCGAGCTGCTGGAGCTCGCGGAGCTGCTTTGGCTCGAGCTGCTGCTGGAGCTGCTGCTCGAGCTCGCCGAGCCGGACGAGGAGCTCGACCCCAGCGAGGTGCTCAAGCCGAGCGAAGTGCTCGAGCCCGGCGCGGGGCTCGACCCCAGCGAACCGCCGAGGCTGAGTGAGCCGCCGAGGCTCAAGGTGTCACCGGACGCGGCGGCGCCGAGCGGCCCGGCCGTGAGCGAGACGCCTTCGGGGTTCCCGAGGAGGCACGGCAGCGAGTTGTCGCCGATCTGATCGCGCACCGGCCGAGGCGTCAGCTGCGTGAAATCCTGCACGAGCACCCGCATTGCGTTCTGCACCGCCGTCAACCGCGCCTGCTGGGCCTGAAGGGACTTCTGGTCCTCCAGCGCCTGGTTGATCGCGCCGTAGCCCATCGCGAAGATGATCGCGGTGATAAACAAGGCGACGAGCAGCTCGATCAGCGTGAAGCCGTGGAGGCGATGCGCGATCGCGCGTGTCCGCCCTCGGCGCCTCCGGGCGATCACTCAAGGTCCTCCCAGGTTGAGTGTGCTGCCGCTGCTGCCGCCGCTGCTGCCGCCGCTGCCAGTCGCCGGCGCCTGCGGATATTCGAGATAGAGCGATCGCATCTGCGGGGGCTCCAGCGAGTCGCCGGCCATCCCCATCGCGGTTCCTATCCAGGGCGCCTTCTCTCCCTGCGCCGTGTCGGCCTCCTGGACGGATACTTCGATTTGGAGGATCCCCGGGATGTCGACTGTCGTCACGTCCTGGCGCCAGTGCCAGTGACGGCCCGCGTAATCGAGCTTGCCATCCGTCGTTCCGGGTGCAGGGAGCGTGGAAGCCAGCCTCGTCTCCGCGATCTGATTGAGAGCGATCCATTGCGCGAGCGTCCTGTCGCGCAGGTAGTCCCCCGTGCTCGCCGAGGAGCCGAGCGTGCTCAGCACGGCGGTCATGCCGAGAGCGACGATCACGAGCGCCGCCAGCACCTCGACCAGCGTGAAGCCCCGCGAGCGGCTCACGATCCGTTCCCCGAGCTCCCCGAGCCTCCCGCGCCGCCCTGGAGCACCTCGACGCGGCCTTGGTCGTCCGGCGCGAGCGTCGCACTGCGGCTCGTCCCTTCGCGCTCGAGGGTCAGCTGGAACGAGGTGAGGTCGCCGTTGGAGAAGATCATGATGTGGGGCTTGTAGTCCCGCGCATCCGTTTTCTCGAGCTCCTCGGCCTTGGCCGCCGTGTCGAGCACCACGTCGTGGCTCTCGACGTCGAGGCTGAGCCTCAGCCCCTCCGGAAGCTGGCGCGCAGCGAGGGCGTCGTCGCTGGCGATATCCGTCCACAGATTCGTGCGCGGATCGAACTCGAGGAAGCGATAGCCGTCCTGGGTGCAATACAGGCCGAGCTCGCGAGTCTGGAGCTCTGCCTGCTCCTGAGCGTAATTCATGAGATCGACCAGCCGGTCCCGCTCGGTGTCGAGCCCGCTGTCCTCGCCGCCGAGCGCCGACAGCGACAGTATGGCTCCCGCGCTCACCACCGCGATGATCACGCAGACGACCAGGATCTCGATGAGCGTGAAGCCGCGCGCGCGGCGCGTAGCGCTAACAGGAAACCGAGCTCTCACGACTCGTGGCCGGATTCGGCGCGATCACCCGTGCGCGCAGCAGCTTGCGCACCGGTCAGTGGCCGCCGCCGCTCTGGTCGCCGGCGCCACTCGTTCCGCTCGTGTCGAGATTCCAGTTGCCGATGATGGTGCTGCTGTCCCCCCCTTCGTCGCTGTTCGCGCCATTCGAGCCGTACGAGAACAGGTCGAAGTCATGGCCGTGAGTGCCGGGATAGACGTACTGGTATTCGTTGCCCCAGGGATCCTTGAGAGAGCCTTGCTGGAGGTATCCGCCGGGACGCCAGTGCTTGATCGAGGGGTCGGAAGGGCGCTCCACGAGCGCCTGGAGGCCCTGGTCGGTGGTCGGGAACTGGAAGTTATCGATGCGATACATCGTGAGCGCGGTGGTGAGCGCCTGGATGTCCTCCTTGGTCTTGGCGACGCGCGCCTCCTCCACGTGTCCGACGATCTGCGGCACGATGGCCGCGGCGAGCAGCCCGATGATGACCACGACGACCATGATCTCGATGAGCGTGAAGCCCGCCGCCCGGAAGGCCCGCGCGCCGAGCCGCGGAGCCGGCGATTCAGAGTGACGCATAAGCGTTGACCGAGAAGGCTCGAGAGGAGATCGGTGGCCGCGGATCATAGCAAATGCCTGTTTCCAGTCCTGTCGACGAGTTCGCTGTGCGTCTGGGGTCGCTGAACGGCGACAAGCTGCCGTGGAGCGGCCCGGCTCGCGGCTCTGGCGATCGCAGCCACCGGCACGACGGCTGCTCTCCAGCGTCGGTGGTTCGACTTCACCCCCGGCACCGGGGTTCCTCGGGCCCGCCGGGGAGCCGCACCACCCGCCTGGTCGGCCTGAGCGTGGTGCCGGAGCCGGTATAATCGCCCGCCATTTGACGAGGCTCGCGGGGGGAGCCGGCCGACACTATGTCATTTGCAGTCGTCTTTCCGGGTCAGGGCTCGCAATCGGTCGGCATGCTGTCCTCGCTCGCCACCGACGAGCGGGTACGCTCGACGTTCGCCCAGGCCTCGGAGGTCCTCGGATACGATCTCTGGTCGCTCGCGCAGAATGGCCCGGCGGAACGGCTCGATGCGACCGAGAACCAGCAGCCGGCCATGCTCGTGGCCGGGGTCGCGCTCTGGCGGCTCTGGCGTCGCCGGGGCGGGGGAGAGCCCGAGGCCGTCGCCGGACACAGCCTCGGCGAGATCACGGCTCTCGTCTGCGCTGGAGCGATCGACTTCGCGGCGGCCGTGGATCTCGTCCGTTTTCGGGGCCGGGTCATGCAGGAGGCCGTGCCGAGCGGAACGGGGGCGATGGCGGCCATCCTCGGACTGGATGATTCCGCAGTGGCGGAGGCGTGCCGGATCGGGGCCGAAGGCGCCATCGTCGAGGCGGTCAATTTCAACGCGCCCAGCCAGGTGGTCATCGCCGGCGAGCGCGCTGCCGTGGAACGGGCAATGGAGGCGGCGAGACGCCTCGGGGCGAAGCGCGCTGTCGCGCTCCCCATCACCGTGCCTGCCCATAGCAGCCTGATGCGCGCGGCCGCCGATCGGCTGGCGGAGAAGCTCCGTTCCACGGCGTTCGCCGCGCCCCGCTTGACCTACGTGAGTGCAGTCGACGCGCAGCCTCACAGCGACCCTGCGGACATCCGCGGCCTGCTCGAGCGACAGATCGCGAGTCCGGTCCGCTGGCAGGACACCGTGCGTGCCCTGGTGGCGCGGAGCATCGGGCTACTGCTCGAATGCGGACCCGGCAAGGTCCTGACCGGCCTCAACCGCCGCATCGAGCGCCGTCCAAGCCTGCAATGTCTCGCCATCGGGGACGAGGCGTCGATCGAGGCCGCGCTCGCAGCCTCCCAGAACCCGGCGGCCGCGGATGCGGCGAGCCCCCACGCTTGAGGAAGACCGAGATGCTCGAGAACGACGTGGCATTGGTGACCGGCGCCTCGCGCGGCATCGGACGGGCAATTGCGCTAGCGCTCGCGCGGGAGGGCGCGCGGGTCATCGGCACCTCGACGACGGCGGAGGGCGCCGCAGCTCTCGGAGCCGACCTGGCGTCGCATGGATACAACGGCCGCGGCGCCGTGCTCGACGTGGCGAGCGAGAGCTCCGTGAGCGGTCTCCTCGCCGATCTCGAGCAGGCGCAGGAGATGCCGACGATCCTGGTCAACAACGCGGGCATCGCCCGCGACATGCTGCTCCTGCGCATGAAGCCGGAGGACTGGAGCCAGGTACTCGAGACCAACCTCACGTCCGTGTTCCGGCTCTCGAAGGCAGTGCTGCGGCGCATGATGCGGGAGCGCCGCGGACGCATCGTCAACATCGCCTCCATCGTCGGTGTCACGGGCAATGCCGGACAGGCGAGCTATGCCGCGGCGAAGGCTGGAATGCTGGGATTCACGAAATCTCTCGCGAAGGAGATCGCCTCGCGAGGCATCACGGTGAACGCCGTCGCCCCCGGCTTCATCGATACGGACATGACGCGCTCCATGAGCGAGGAGCAGCGCACCGAGCTGGCTCGGCAGATCCCAATGGCGCGGCTGGGAACGCCCGAGGACGTCGCCGCAGCCGTGCTGTTCCTGGTGTCGCCCCAAGCAGCCTACATCACCGGCGAGACGCTCCACGTCAACGGCGGCCTGTACATGCCGTGATGCCGCGGCGCGATCCGCGGAGAGCCGCGATGGGGCGCCTCGCGGCGCCGCGAGCGTTGGATTATCACCACATGGGCGCGGGGGCCGCCCACGGGTTTCGAGCGGGGAATCGCCAAGCAAAACAATCACTCATCTCGTGTGGCAGCCCCGGGGGTGTTCCCCTACAATACCGCGCCCGTGCCTCCTCCCCGGTGCGCACGCGGGTCCACCTTCCTTAAAGGATAGTCGCGTAATGAGCACGGTTGAACAGCAAGTAAAAGCCATCGTTGCGGAGCAGCTCGGCGTAAAACAAGAGCAGGTCACGAACGACGCATCCTTCGTCGATGATCTCGGCGCGGACTCGCTGGACACGGTCGAACTGGTCATGGCGCTCGAGGAGGAGTTCGAGATCGAGATTCCCGACGAGGACGCCGAGAAGATCACGACGGTCCATCAGGCGATCGATTACATCAACGAGCGCCGCAACAAGAGTTGATCACGGGACGGATTGCGCTGCGCTCACATCCGGTACGGGTAGCGTGTGGCCAAGCGTCGCGTCGTCGTCACAGGTCTCGGCATCGTCTCCCCCGTCGGTAGCACCGTTGCCACGGCGTGGAATGCGGTGCTGCGCGGCGAGAGCGGCATCGGACCGGTCACTCGGTTCGACGTGTCCGCCTTTCCGGTGCGCTTTGGCGGGGAGGTTCGCGGCTTCGACGTGAGCCAGTACCTCACGCCGAAGGATGCCCGGCGCATGGACGACTTCATGCACTACGGCGTCTCGGCCGGTATCCAGGCCGTCACCGACTCCGGAATCGATTTCGGCAAGACCGATCCCACCCGCTGCGGCGTCATCTGCGGCGCGGGCATCGGCGGGCTCGGAACCATCGAGGAGGAGTACGGCGGCTACTTGAAGTCCGGCAGCCCCCGCAAGATCTCCCCGTTCTTCGTGCCGGCGACCATCATCAACATGATCTCCGGCCACCTGTCGATCAAGTACGGCCTCAAAGGCCCCAACCTCGGCGTCGTCACCGCGTGCACGACCTCCACTCATGCGATCGGGCTCGGCATGCGGACCATTCAGTACGGCGACGCCGACATGATGGTCGCGGGGGGAGGGGAGATGGCGATGACCGTCTGCGGCCTCGCAAGCTTCGCGCAGGCCAAGGCGCTCTCCACGCGCAACGAGGCGCCGCAGGAGGCGAGCCGCCCCTGGGACCGCGACCGCGACGGCTTCGTGCTGAGCGATGGCGGGGGAGCGGTCGTGCTCGAGGAGCTCGAGTTCGCGCGCCGCCGCGGGGCTCGCATCTACGCGGAGCTCGTCGGATTCGGCATGAGCGGGGACGCGCACCACATCACCCTGCCTCCGGAGGACGGGGAAGGCGCCTTCAACGCCATCGCGAACGCGCTGCAGGACGCCTCGCTCGCGCCGGCGGACGTGCAGTACGTCAACGCGCATGCGACCTCCACGCTGGCGGGCGACAAGGCTGAGACCATCGCGATCAAGCGAGCGTTCGGCGATCATGCGAAGCGCCTCGCGGTGAGCTCGACGAAATCCATGACCGGCCACCTGCTCGGCGCGGCGGGCGTGGTCGAGGCGATCTTCTCCATCCTCGCCATCCGTGATCAGGTCGCCCCGCCCACGATCAATTACCACACGCCGGACCCGGACTGCGATCTCGACTTCGTCCCGAACACCGCAAGGCCGATGCGGATCGACGTGTCTCTGTCGAACTCCTTCGGCTTCGGGGGCACGAACGGGTCGCTGGTCTTCCGCCGCCTCGCCTGAGATTCGCGTCACACGCGAGCGGCGGCGACCCCGAGGCATAATGCGGCCATGAGTGACCGCGTGGCCCCTCCGTCCTCGCGCGTGCGCGTGCTCGATGTGCCCCCTGCCGTCTTGCGCCGGCTCGCCGCAGCTCGGCCCCACGATTATCCCGTGCTGCTCGATAGCGTGGCGCAGGGGCCGCTCGGCCGCGTCAGCATCCTCGCGGCGAGACCTCGCGCCGCGCTGTGGCTCGACGCCCTGGGCCGGGTCGGAGCGTCCGGCGACGTGCCTCCGCGCGGCGAGGGCTTCCTCGCGACGCTCGAGCGGTGGTGGCTCGCGGAGCGCACGGCCGGCGCGAGTGATGCCGTCGCCGAGGTGCCCTTCACCGGGGGCTGGGTCGTGTTCCTGGGCTACGAGCTCGCGCAAGAGATCGAGCCGCGGCTCGTGCTGCCCGCGTTGCCTGCGAGAGAGCTGCCCTGGAGGGCCCTCGCGCTGCGCACCCCTTGCGCGCTGGTCCATGTGCACGCAACGGGCCGGGTGCTCGCCGTCGCGGAAGCCGACTCGGCCCACGAGCTCGACCGGCTGGAGCGCGAAGCCGGGGAGGCGCCGGATGGCGCGGTGCACGGAACGCTCGCCCCACCCGCGAGCCCGCTGCCACCGCTCCATATCAGCGAGGAGGACCCCGCGAGGCATCTCGGCCGGGTGCGCCGCGCCCAGGAGTACATCCGCGCCGGCGACATCTATCAGGCCAATCTCTCGCGGCCGTGGCGCATCGAGCCACAGGCCGGCGCGCCTGGCCTCGACGGGTCGCACGCGGCCGAGGCCTATGCGCGGCTCTCCGCCGCGAACCCGGCGCCGTTCGCGGCGCTCCTGCAATGGGACGGCGTCGCCGTGCTGAGCTCCTCGCCCGAGCGGCTGATCCGCGTCGCGCGAGGCGAGGTGGAGACCCGGCCGATCGCAGGCACCCGACCCCGCACGCGCCGCCCGGGGGTCGATGCCGCCGAAGCCGCGGCGCTCGTGGCGCATCCCAAGGAGCGGGCCGAGCACATCATGCTGATCGACCTCGAGCGCAACGATCTCGGCCGCGTCTGCGAGCCGGGCACGGTGCGCGTCGATGAGCTGATGGTGACGGAGACGTACGCGCACGTTCATCACATCGTCTCCAACGTCCGCGGGCGCCTCCGTCCCGAGGTCACTCCGATCGGTGCCCTGCGGGCCGTCTTTCCGGGCGGCACCATCACGGGGTGCCCCAAGTTCCGCTGCATGCAGATCATCGCCGAGCTCGAGGGCGAGGGCCGCGGCGCCTACACGGGGTCGCTGGGATTTCTCTCGCGCGACGGCGGCATGGATCTCAACATCCTCATCCGCAGCCTCACGCTGTTCGACGGCGGGATCACGTTCAGGGCGGGCGGCGGCATCGTCGCGGACTCCGTGCCGGAGCGCGAGCTGGAGGAGACCCGCGCCAAGGCACGCGGCCTGCTCGCTGCGTTCGATCCGGCCGCTGGTGGAGGTACGCCGTGAGCCCGGCCACCGCGAGCGTGCGGCCCGGCCCGAGCGACGAGGCGCCGAGCGCCGTGTGGGTGAATGGGCGGCCCATCGAGAGTCCAAATCTTACCGATGGCGCTCGGCCCGGCGCAGTTGACGGCGTCTCTCAACTCGACGTCGAGCCCCATGTCGACGCGCGTTCGCTGGTGCTCGATCGCGGCCTGCATTTTGGCGACGGATTGTTCGAGACGATCGCCTGCCAGCACGGACGCCCGCGCTTTCTCGCGGAGCATCTCGAGCGACTCGCCCTGGGCTGCGAGCGGCTCGCCATCGACTTCCACTCCTTCGAGGAGCTCTCAGAGGAGATCGCGCATCTCGCATCCGGCGCGGAGCGCGCGCTGCTCAAGGTGCTCGTCACCCGCGGCCCGGCGACGGCTCGCGGTTACGCGCCGCGGGGCGATGAGCGCCCATCGCGCATCGTGCTGCGGTACGGCTGGCCGCTCGAGGACCCGCGCCATGCTGTCGACGGCGTCGCCGTCCGGATCGCGGACCTCGCTCTCGGGGAGAACCCGCGGCTCGCCGGTCTCAAACACCTCAACCGGCTGGAGCTCGTGCTCGCTCGCTCGGAGCTGCGCGGCTCGCCGTTCGTCGAGGCACTCCTGCTCAGCAGCTCCGGACGCCTCATATCCGGCACCATGAGCAACGTGTTCGTCGTGCTCGGACGCCGGATCGTGACGCCTCGGCTCGATCGATGCGGCGTCGCGGGAGTCATGCGGCGCGCCGTGATGCGCGTGTCGGCCGACAGGGGCCTTGTGGTGGAGGAGGGGCACCTCGGACGGGCCGATCTCGATTCCGCGGAGGAGATCTTCCTCACGAACGCCCGGATCGGCATCTGGCCCGTGAGCGCCGTAGAGTCCCGTATCCTCGTTCCCGGCCCGGTCACGCGGCAACTGCAACAGCTCCTCGGCCCCTGGCTCGATGAGGAGCGAGCATGAGCCGCTCGCGGCGCATCGGACTGCTCGCGGTGCTGATCGCCGCAGCTCTGGGCTCGGCGGCGGGCGGCCTGCTCTGGCTCGATCACGAGTTTCGCGCACCGGGACCCGCTGAGAGCGCGCTCCGCGTCCAGGTCGATCCGGGCGTGACCGTTCGCGGCGTGCTGAGCCGGCTCGCCTCCGCCGGCGCCCTTGCGCATCCCCGTCTCACGGAGATCGACCTGCGCCTGCACGGCCGCCGCTTCCGCATCAAGGCCGGGGAGTACGAGATTCCCGCGCACGCAAGTGCAGCGGCCATCGTGGCGCTGCTCGCCTCCGGCCGAGTCGTGCTCGAGCAGCTGACGATCGTCGAGGGAGCTCGCTTTGACGACTTTCGCCATGCGCTCGACAGCGATCCGAGCGTTCGCTCGACGCTGCGGGGAAAGACCGACGGCGAGGTGATGGCCGCGATCGGACACCCGGGGGAGGAGCCGGAGGGGCGGTTCTTTCCGGATACGTACCGCTTCGCCGCGGGAACGGCGGATCTAGAGATCCTGAGGCTCGCGTATGACAGGATGAGTCAGATACTCGCGGCGGCCTGGGCCGGGCGGCTGCCCGATCTGCCCTTGCGCACCTCCTACGAAGCCTTGATCCTGGCGTCGATGGTCGAGAAGGAGACCGCACTCGCCTCCGAGCGCCCGCTCATCGCGGGAGTCTTCGTCTCGAGGCTGCGCAAGGGCATGCGGCTACAGTCCGATCCGACCGTGATCTACGGCATGGGCGCACAATATGACGGCAACATTCGCACCCGCGATCTCGTGACGGACACGCCGTACAACACCTACACGCGGACCGGATTGCCTCCGACGCCGATCGCATTGCCGGGCCGCGAGTCCATACTGGCGGCCGTGCGTCCTCAGGAGACCGGAGCGCTGTACTTCGTCGCCACCGGCAGCGGCGATGGCTCCCATCACTTCTCCGACACGCTGCAGGAGCACGACATCGCGGTCCAACGCTATCTGGAGCGGCTGCGCGCGCAGGGGCTGCTGCCCGCGCAGCCCGCCGGCGTAAAGGCCGGCCGGAGCAAGCCGTGAGCGGTGGCCGCTTCATCACGCTCGAGGGCATCGAGGGAGCGGGAAAGTCGACCATCGCCCGCTTCGCCCGAGAGTGGCTGAGCGCGCGGGGGGTGCAGGCTCTCCTCACCCGCGAGCCCGGGGGAACCGCGCTCGCGGAGCGCGTCCGGGACATCGTGCTCGAGCCGGGTCCCGAGCCGATCCCCTCCGAGGCGGAAGTGCTGCTCATGTTCGCCGCACGTGCGATTCACCTCGCGAGCCTCATCCGCCCCGCGCTCGCGCGCGGCGAGTGGGTCATCTGTGACCGCTTCACCGACGCCACACGCGCGTATCAGGGCGGCGGGCGGGGGATCACCGGCGCCCTCATCGACCACCTCGCGGAAGTCGTGCATGGCGATCTATGGCCGGACTGCACCGTACTCCTCGACCTGCCGGTGCAGGAAGGACTGCGGCGCGCCCGCGCCCGCGCAGCCGCGGTGGACCGCTTCGAGCAGGAGCGCGAGCCCTTCTTCGAGCGGGTGCGCCAGGCCTATCTGCAGCTCGCGGAGCGCGAGGCACCGCGGATCCGGGTGATCGACGCCAGCCGGCCGCTCGATGCCGTTCAGCGCGAGGTCGCCGGCGTGCTCGAGACTCTGCTGTGAGCGAGCGATCCCCGGGCGCTCCGTGGCTCGACGAGGCAGCGGCCTCGCTCACCGCCGCCCATGCGGCGGGCCGCACGCCCCATGCGGTGCTGATCCAGGCCCCCCAGGGCACCGGGGGTGGCTCGCTTGCGATCTGGGCCGCCCAGCTGGTGCTCTGCACGGCGCGGCCTGCCGGTCCTCCGCCGTCCAGCAGAGGTGGGCCCTGTGGGGTGTGTCCGGGCTGCCGCCGAGCAGCCGAGGGCGGGCATCCCGACCTGCTCATCGCGCGGCCGATCGAGGACTCCCAGCAGATCCGTATCGAGCAGATCCGCGAGCTTTGCGCGGAACTCGCCCTGACGAGCCATCAGGGCGGATACCGCGTGGCGATCATCGACCCGGCCGACACGCTCAACCGGTTCGCGGCCAATGCGCTGCTCAAGACACTCGAGGAGCCTGGACTGCGCACCCTGCTCGTGCTCGTAGCCTCACAGCCCTCCCGGCTTCCGGCGACGCTCACGAGCCGCTGCCAGCGCATCCGGGTCCGTCCTCCGAGGCGTGCCGAGAGCCTCGCCTGGCTCGAGCGCGAGCGCGGGCCTGGCGACTGGGATGCCGTGCTCGACGTGATCGGCGAAGCCCCCATGGCGGCGGCCGCGCTCGATCCGGAGGCCGTCGGCCGGCTGCGTGCGGAGACCTGCCAGACCCTCGAGCAGATCCGGTCGGGCACGGCGGACCCCGTCCCGACGGCCGAGCGCTGGAGCCGGTCGGAGCTGGCGCTGCGGCTCACGTGCCTTGAGAACTGGCTCACGGAATGCATCCGACGAGGGCTCGCCGCGCCGCGGCAGGCTTCGGAACTGCGCGCCAACGCGCACCCGGCGCCCGCGGATTCGGTCATGAATACACAGGCACTTTTCCGCGCGCTCGACGGGGCGCGCGGGCTCAAGGCGGCGCTCACGGCGCCGATAAATCGTTCGCTCGCGCTGGAGAGCCTGCTACGATCGCTGCGGGAGTGACGGCCTCGAGGCAGCCCGGGCGAGGGGCGCAAGCACCAGGCGTCAAAAAGAAGGCGTGGACGAGATGACCTCACGGGTCGGAGGCAACAAACCGGGGCTGCTGACGCTCACCATCAAGGACAAGAGCGCGCTGTACCTCGCCTACATGCCCTTCGTGCGCAACGGGGGCCTGTTCATCCCGACCAACAGCAACTACCGCCTCGGCGACGAGGTGTTCATGCTGCTCAACCTCATGGGCGAGGACGAGAAGCTGCCGGTCGCCGGACGCGTGATCTGGGTCACGCCGAAGGGCGCGCAGGGGAAGCGCACCGCGGGCATCGGCGTGCAGTTCAGCGAGCAGGACCGCGGTCAGACCCAGAAGAAGATCGAGACCTATCTCGCGGGCGCCCTCTCGGGCGATAAGCCCACGCACACGATGTAGATGTAGGGGTGACCGCCGTCAATCGAGGGCGCATCCGAGGCGGGGCTTCGTGACCACGGCGCTGCGTGCGCTCAACTTCCTGCTTCCCTGGGAATTCTCTCCGACTGCATTCCTCACGATCGGGGCTGCGGCAGCACTGTTCACGGTGGGTGCTCGGCGGACGCCCACGCGGACGCCCGGCGGCCGGCGCGTCGCCTTCTACGCCGGTCTCGCCCTGATCTACTGCGCGTTGCAGACCAAATGGGACTTCTATGCGGGGCACATGTTCTTCGTGCACCGCCTGCAACACTTCGCACTGCATGACGTGGGTCCATTCCTGCTCGCGCTCTCCGCGCCGGGCGCGGCGCTCGCGTGCGGGGTGCCCATGCAGCTGCGGCCGCGCCTGCGAGGTCTGCGCGCCGCGCTCCGCGTGCCGGCTCGCTTCATCCTCGATCCCTGGACCGCCACGGCGCTGTTCATCGGGAGCCTCTGCCTCTGGGTGTGGCCGCCGGTCCATTTCTACGCCATGATCAGCAACTGGCTCTACACGCTCATGAACTGGAGCGTGGTGCTCGGAGATCTTCCGTTCTGGTGGCTGATGCTCGATCCGCGACCTTATCCGCAAGCGCGGGTGGGACAGGGCATGCGGATCTTGATCCTGACGATCGTGATGGTGCCGATGATCCTGGTCGGAGCGGTCATCGGCCTGTCGCGGCACGACCTCTATCCCGTTTACCAGATCTGCGGCCGCTTCCTGCCGATCCCACCGGTCATGGATCAGCAGATCGGCGGGCTCATCATCTGGATTCCGGGCAGCGTGCTCGCGGTGCTCGCCGCGCTGATCGCGCTCAGCCGGGCGATGCACCAGTCGGCCGCGCGCGAGCAGGCCCGAGCGTAACGAATCGGCTCAGCCGGGCCGCCGCAGCGCGATGCCGCTGCCGCTGGTGAGGCCGCCCTGGAGCACGTACGCATCGAATCCCCGCTCGACGAGGATGTAGGCCGCGGCGGAGCTGCGCCGCCCCGTATCGCAGTAGACGACGTACGGGACGTTGCGATCGAGCGTCGAGAGCTTGAGGCGGATGAAGTAAAGGGGAATGTTGAGCGCCTCCTCGATGCGCATGTTCTGGTGCTCGCTCGGGAGGCGGACATCGAGCCACTTGCCGCCGCCGGCGACGATCTCGCGCGCCCGCTCGTAGCTCACCCACTGCAGCAGCGGCTCGTTCATGAGCTCGCGGAAATCCTGCTTCGCGAGGCGCATCAGCACCCCGTCGCTGAGCATCGTGATGGTCGCGTTGCGCTTCGCCTCGGCAATGAGCGCTTCCTCACCGAAGGTATCGCCGGTGCCGAGCTCGGCGAGCTTGATGCCTTCCTTGTTGAGCGGCGTCTCGCGCGTGACGATGCACTTGCCGCTCACGATGGCGTAGAAGTAGTCACCCTCGTCACCCTGCTTGATGACGACCTCGCCGGTCTTGTACGGCACGCGCTGCATGCGCAGGAAGATCGCCTGGATGTTCGCGGGTGGGATGCGCTGGAACGACTTCGTCTGCAGAAGCGTCGTCATCCAGTCGTTGCTGCCGCCGGTCAGCTGCTCCTGCAGCTCCGCCACTTCGTAGGTGCCGGTCTGATCCCACGTGATCATCACATCGAGCAGCTCGCT
>JASHYG010000427.1 GCA_030043215.1 Gammaproteobacteria bacterium | reverse complement strand
GATCTGGGCGTACTGTCCGTCGATCACCAGCAGCTTGGCGTGCGAGAAGGGCGGCTCCTGCAAATGGACGCGCACGCCACGGGCGATCAGGGGAGGCAGCCAGTGCAGCGTCGCCCAATCGATGTAATGCAGATTACTGTGTCGCGGCAGCACGACGCAGACCTCGACCCCGCGCAGGGCCGCCGCCTGGAGGGCAGCCACGAGCTCCGGCGGCGGGATGAAGTAAGGGGTCATGATCAGGATCTGGCGCTGCGCAAGGGAGAGGGCGGCCAGAATGAGAAGCAGGAGCTTGTCGGCGTCGTCAGCCGGACCGCCGGTGACCACCCGGCACCTCGCCGGGCCCACGGCGCGAGTCGGCGCTGGAATCTGCAGACGCTCGCCGCAGACGAACTGCCAATCGTCGGCAAAGGTGGCGGCGAGCTGCTGGACGATGGGGCCGCGCAGCGAGAAGTGAATGTCCGCCATGCGCCGGCCGGTCGAGCCGGCGATCTCGCGACCGCCCAGGTTCATTCCGCCGATGAATGCCTCGTCGCCGTCGACCACCAGAATCTTGCGATGATTGCGGCAGTTCAGGGACAGATTCGGGGGGATGAGCCGAGGCGGCAGAAATCGCGCCGCGGGAACACCGGCGCGCCGCAAAAGCGGCACGACGTGCGGCCAGCTGTACCACTCGCCAATCCCGTCCACCAGCGCCCGAACCTGCACTCCTCGAGCGACGGCCGCCTGCAGGGCGCTCACGAATTTACGGCCTGTCGCGTCGGTCTGAAAGATATAGGTGGCCAGCCACACCGTGTGCGCAGCGGCGTCGATGGCTTGCAGCATCCTGGGGAAGGCCACTTCGCCCTCCTCGAGCGGCTCGAGGGCGTTGCCGTCCACTACGCGGCATTGCGTCAGGGCGTCGCCGGCACGGACCAAGCCGGCCAACGATCGTGAGTCCGCGGATGCCGCGAGCTGCGGGGATTCGACCGGCGGGCGAGCGCGCGGGGAATTGCCGCGTCTTCTGACGAGATTGACGCCGAGCAACCAGTACAGCACCGATCCGCCGAGCGGAAAGATCCAGCACACGGCGATCCAGCACATCGCGCTGCGCGGATCGGGTTTCGTCAGCAAGGCGTGCAGGGCGGCAGCGGCGGCGCTCGCCAGATAGAGAGCCACAAAGATCGTCGCGAGGGAGGGGACGAATGATGGATGAGTCACGGCGGCGGGCGGGGCTCGGGGTGATCGCGAAGACTATCCGTATTCGGCGCGAACCGTAAGCTGCCGCCGTAGCCCCAGCCTTCGTTGCGCGGCCTGCTTGTTGCGCGGCCGGGTTGGAGGTAGCGTGTGCCGCGCGAGGCTGCATGCCGGCCCCGTACCACATGGGATCCGGGTGGTGGCGGCCCGGCCGCGGAGGTGCCGAAGCCGTGACGCTCCCGGGGTCGCCCTACCAGGGCCGCGACCTGACGATCTACCTTTGCACCCGCGTGCTCTCGCGGGTCGCGATGCTCGTGCAGTCGGTCGCCGTCGGCTGGCAGGTCTACGACCTCACCCGCAGCCCGCTCGATCTGGGGCTCGTGGGACTCGTCGAGTTCGCGCCGATGTTCCTGCTCACGCTTCCGGCCGGCGAGCTCGCGGACCGCTTCGACCCGCGCCGGATTCTCGCCCTGAGCCTGCTTCTCGAGGCGCTGTCGAGCGGTTTGCTGCTCGGGTACTCGGTGCTCCATCCCCGGCAGATCTGGCCGCTGTACGCCGTGCTGATGCTCTTCGGATGCGCGCGCGGGTTCTCGGGGCCCGCAGGCCGCTCGCTGCTGCCGTTCCTGGTGCCGCCCGAGCGGCTCGCCAAGTCGATTGCGTGGGCCTCCTCCATCTCGCAGGTGGCCGTGATCGCGGGCCCTGCGGTCGGCGGCTTCGCGTACGCGCTCGGGCCCTCCGTCGCGTATGGCGGCTGCCTCGCCGCCTTCCTGCTGGCGGCCGCAGGTACCACGACGCTGCGCGGGCGGCGTCCCGAGCCGGACACCGCCATCCTGGCGGGCCGCATCGCGCGGGTGAAGGAGGGCGTGCAGTTCGTGCGCTCGCGCCCCATCGTGCTCGGAGCCATCTCGCTCGATCTGTTCGCGGTGCTGCTCGGCGGTGCCACAGCCCTTCTTCCCGTCTACGCGCGCGACATCCTGCACGTCGGGCCGACGGGCCTCGGAGTGTTGCGCAGCGCGCCTGCGGTGGGCGCCGCCCTCGTCGCGCTGTACCTCGTGGGTCGTCCCCTGCATCGCAACGTGGGATCGGCCATGTTCGCTGCGGTTGCCGTGTTCGGCGTCGCGACGATCGTCTTCGGCCTGTCGACCCACTTCGCTCTCTCGCTCGTATCGCTCGGGGTGCTCGGGGCATCGGATCAGATCAGCGTCTACATCCGCTCCGCGCTCGTGCAGTTCGCCACGCCCGACCCGATGAGGGGCCGGGTGAGCGCCGTGAGCACCCTCTTCATCAGCAGCTCCAACGAGCTCGGCGAGTTCGAGTCCGGCGTCACGGCCGCGCTGTTCGGCACCGTGCCGGCCGTCGTTCTGGGCGGCATTGGGACGCTCGTCATCGTGGCGGTCTGGATGAAGCTGTTTCCGCCGCTCAGAACGGTGGACCAAATGACCGAGGTCGTGCCCGCATGAGGTAAGCTCGGGCCATGCAAGCCGCTCTGGTCCACCGGCTGACGGGGCCGCAGGCTGCGCGTGCGGGCCGCTTCGCGCTCGTCATTGGCGCGCACCTGCTAGTCCTGCTTGCGCTGCTCCGCATCCCGGAGATGCGCCCACCCGCGGAGGCGCAGATCGAGCCGTACGAGATCACCTTCTTCGAGGAGCCGCGGCGGCCGGTCGAGCCGAAACTCGGCACGGTGGAACCGAAGCTCAAGAAGCCTGAGGTCGAGCTACCGCCGCTGCCGCAGGTGCGAATCCCCGACGTTCCAGCCACCGTCGCAACCCTGCCTGCGCCCTCCGTGCGTTCCGAGTCCCTCGTGGCGGCCGCGCCGAGCGTTCCGCAGCCGGGTGTCGGGGCCGAGACCGCCGGTCCCGCCGGGGGTTCCGATCACCCCACACTCATCGTCTCGGAAGTAGATCCCATTTTTTCCCCTCGTCGAGCACTCCTGGAGGGTGTGGAGCACGGCTCGGTCCTCGTCGGAATGGAGGTCGACCCGCAGGGCCGGCTGATCCACGTGAAGGTGCTGCGGAGCAGCGGGTCCGCGGAGTTCGATCGGGCGGCTGTCGCCGCAGTTAGACGCTGGAAATTCCGGGCGGCCGCGAAGGGCGGACAGCCGATCAAGATGTCGAAGGAGTTCAATTTCTCCGTTCTCTGCGGACCTGCGCCGCGCCCCGGTCAACCCCGGAAAACTCCCCATGCCAGCTGCCTCGAGCGCAGCCGGGCGGCCGGGGCCTGGCGCTTTCAGCGCTGAGACGGCCGCGTGTCCCAGTCCTTCTTGCCCTCGTCCTGTCCGGCGACCGAGTAGAGCACCTGCGCGTTGCGCGTCTTCTGGAAGTCCTCGAGCGACTGTCCGCGCATGGCGGCGTAGATGTGGAGGTTCGTCGTGCCGACCACCGCGCCGAGCTTCTCCAGCAGGAAGAAGATCACGCCATAGTGGATGAGGGCGCGCCAGTCGCGCCGCCGGATCATGCCGCGCTCCTCCTCCGTGAGGCCCGCCTCCTCGAACATCGGCTCCGGATCGGAGAGGAAGCGCTTGCGCTCCGCGGGGACGATGAGCCGGTGGAGGAACTCGTTGATGCGATAGGCCCTGACGCTCCGCTCGAGGGTGAACGGATAGGTCCCGGGAAGCTTCTCGATGCCGGACCACTCGCGCTCGATGCGCTTGCGATAGTCGGCCGCCGACTCCTCCGCCGGCTCGCTCGACGCGTCCTCGTAGATGAGCGTCGCGATGGGCGTCATGGAGGGCAGATAGTAGGCCTGGTGGAGCTTCTCGACCTTCGCCGAGAGCGCTCCCCGCATGATCAGCCACATGATGACCTCGGAGCCCTCGAAGCCGCCGCGCTCGGCGTACTCGGCGATCGTCATCCGGGTGAGCCTCTCGGGGTCCTTCTCGAGCAGGTCGAGAAACTCCATGTCCCACGGCGTGTTGTTGAAGCCGCACCGCTCCCCGTGCACCTGGTGGGAGAGCCCGCCCGTCCCGACGATCGCGACCTTGAGATCCTCGGGATAGCTCTCGATCGCCCGGCGCAGCGAGCGGCCGAGCTTGAAGCAGCGCCGTGCCGAGGGAATCGGAAACTCGAGCACGCCGACCTGCAGCGGCACGATGGCGCCGGGCCAGTCGGGATCGTGCGGCCAGAGCAGGGACAGGGGAGAGAAGCAGCCGTGGTCGAGTCCCTTCGCCTGGAAATAGGCGAGGTCGAACTCATCCGCCACCAGGCCCTTCGCGACGTGGCGGGCGAGTGCGGGATGCCCCTTGATCGCCGGGAGCTTCCGCGGGCCGCCGCCTTCGTCGGCGGGCC
>JASHYG010000426.1 GCA_030043215.1 Gammaproteobacteria bacterium | reverse complement strand
GTCGTGAGCTTCGCGCGCGAGGGCCTGGCACGAGGGCTCGATGCGGCGACCGCGGCCCTCGAGGCCGGTGTGGTGCGGCTGCGTCCGGTGCTGATGACCGCGCTCGCGATGATTGTCGGCATGGTGCCGATGGCACTGGCACTGGGCGAGGGTGGTGAGCAGAACGCACCGCTCGGCCGGGCGGTGATCGGAGGCCTTGCCGTGGCGACCGTCGCGACGCTGTTCTTCGTGCCGACCGTCTTCGGCATCCTGCATCGCGGGCACTCGGCACCGGCCCCACTACCGCCCGAGCTCGCCGTTTGAACATTCGAGGAGACTTGCGTTGACCGAGACACACGACGCTTCAAAGCCGCTGCCGAACGCGAGAGAGCCGGCGCCGCAGGTCAGGCTCTCGGCCGCGAAGCTCCGGCGTGTGGGGCTCATCGCCGCGGCGATTGCGCTTCTCATCGCCATCATCGGTATTGCCGACCGGGAGCTCACCGAGCATGCGGTCGCGCGCTGGACGGACGAGCAGGCGATACCGAGTGTCTCGGTCGTGCTCCCCGGTCACGGCGAGAGCGCCGCGACCGGCTCGGTCCTCGAGCTTCCAGGGAACATCGAGGCCTGGTACCAGGCTCCCATCTACGCGCGCGTGAGCGGGTATTTGAAGAGTTGGGACTTCGACTATGGCGCTCACGTGAAGAAGGGGCAGGTGCTCGCGACGATCGAGACGCCCGACCTCGATGCGCAATACGCCGCTGCCCGCGCCGACCTCGACTCCGCGCGGGCGAAAGTGAAGGTCGCGAAGGCCGAGATGGAGTTCGCGAAGACCACATACGAGCGCTGGCGCGACTCCCCCAAGGGCGTCGTCTCGGTGCAGGAGACGGAGTCGAAGAAAGCGGACTACGAGACCGGGCTCGCCGGTTACGATGCGGCCATCGCCGACATGCAATCGGACCAGGGCGCCGTCAATCGGCTGGACGCGCTCGAGCAGTTCAAGAATCTGGTCGCTCCCTTCGATGGCGTCGTGACGGTGCGCAACACGGACATCGGCGATCTCATCAACGCGGGCAGCGGCAACGCCGGCGGCGGAAGCGCGCCGCTCCTGTTCAAGGTCGCCGACGTGCACGAGATGCGAGTCTACGTCCAGGTACCACAGGCGATGTCGGCGGGGATCGAGTCCGGAATGACCGCCGATCTGACGTTGCCGCAGTATCCCGAGCGCGTCTTCGAGGCGACCGTGTCGACCACCGCGCGCGCCATCGACCCGACCGCGCGCACGTTGCTGGTCGAGCTGCACGCGGAGAATCCCGATGGAATCCTTCAGCCCGGCACCTACGCGCAGGTTCACTTCAACCTCAAGCCGAATCCCAACATCCTCACGATCCCGGCAACCGCGCTCATCTTTCAGGAGGCCGGCATGCAGGCGGCGGTCGTCGGTCCCGGCAATCGTGCGGAGCTCAAGTCCGTGACGCTCGGGCGCAATTTCGGCGCGGATGTCGAGGTCCTCAAAGGAATCTCACCGACCGATCGGGTGATCAACAGCCCGCCCGATTCGCTGTCGCAGGGTGAGCAGGTGAGCGTCGTCAATCCTCGCGACACCGCTGGCGTGCCTGCCAGCGCCGCTGCCGAGCAATGAGCCGCGCAAGTGCATGCCCCGCGGCAGTGCGCGCACCGCGGTGCAGGCTCGCGAGCGGCACCGCGATCCTCGTCGCTGCCGCGGCGCTGGTGGGCTGTGCCGTGGGTCCCAATTACCGCACGCCCGGGGTGAGCGTGCCCGATCACTATGATGCGCTCGCGCAGATGTCGCAGGAGCACCTCGCGCAGGCGCCGGTCTCGCCGGTTGATCTTGCGAGCTGGTGGCGGACGCTCGGCGATGCGGAGCTCGACTCGCTGATCGATCGCGCGGTGACCGGCAATCCGAGCGTGCTCGTGGCGCTCGACCGGCTGCAGGCCGCGCGGCTCTATGAGGCGGGGCTCACCGGCACGATGCTCCCGGCCGCGGATGCGAGCGCGGCGTACGGACGGGGCACCGGCAGCGATCTGACCCGCGGGCGCGTCTCGGCGCCGCTCCAGTCGGCGGATACGACGCGCGGCGTCACCAACGTGACCACCGTCGGCGGCTTCGATGCGGTGTGGGAGATCGACATTTTCGGGCGGATCCGTCGCGAGATGGAGCAGGCACGCTACAACGCGCAGGCCGCCGCCGACGTGCGCAATGCGGTGCTCGTGTCCGTGATCGCCGACGTGGCGAGTGCCTATGTGGACCTGCGCGGAGCGCAGATGCGCGCCGGCGTTCTGCGCTCGGCCGCCGCTGCGCTCACCCAGGGCGTGAGCATCGCCACACAGCGCTACCAGCGAGGCATCTCGAACGAGCTCGACGTGACGCTCGAGAAGCGTGAGCTCGCGACGATCCAGGCCGAAATCCCCATCGTGGATGCTGAGGTGAGCGCGGGCGAGTATACGATTGCGACGCTGCTCGGGGAGTATCCGGAAAGTCTCGTCCGGGAGCTTTTACCGCCCGGGATGATCCCCCTCGTACCTGCGACCATCGTTCCCGCCGTGCCGGCGACCGTCGCTCCCGGGCCGCCGCTCGATCTGCTGCGGCGCAGGCCCGACATCGAGGAGGCCGAGCGGGAGATCGCAGCCGCGAACGCCGGGATCGGCATCGCGACAGCGGCTCTGTTCCCGCAGGTCATCGCGACCGGCGCGGTCGGATTTCAGCGCGGCGATGCCGGCGCGGCGACGCTCGGGCAGCACATCTGGTCGGCAGGTCCGGGGGTGTTCTGGCCTCTGCTCGATTTCGGCGTGCTAGATGCCCGCGTGCAGATCGCCAACTATCAAACGCGAGCGGCGCTCGAGAACTACAAGGCGACCATCGAGACGGCGGTGCAGCAGGTCGATTCCTCCCTCGCGCGCTTCACCGCCGCCGAGCAGAGCATCGGGAGCCTCGGCGATGCGCTCACGGCGAGTCAGCGGGCGGTCACCCTCGCGTCCGAGCGCTACGACAGAGGAATAATCGACTATCTGAACGTCGTCGACGCGCAGCGCGAGGAGTACGCGATCGCGGAGCAATACGTCGAGACGCAGACTTCGGTCGACGATCAATACATCGAGCTCTATCGCGATCTCGGGGGCGGCTGGCAGGGATACCAGGAGATTCCCCCGATCCCGCGGCCGCTGCCGGTGGTGCTCGCCATCTTCAAGGACACGCTCGCGCGTAGCAATCCACTCAAGGACCCCGGCCCGGGGAGATGATGCATGGCGCTCAAGGATCTGCTCGTCTATGTGGATCAGTCGAGCGCCTCGCTCGGGCATCTCGAGCTCGCGCTCGATCTCGCCCGACGCAACGGCAGCTTCGTCACCGCGCTCTACACTCGGGAGTGGAGCCCCGCACAGCTCGCCCACCGCAAGACGGCGGAGCTCGCGGGCCGCCCTCTTACCGAGGTCGGACAGATCGAGGATGCCGTGAAGGATTCGTTGGATCGGGACGCGCTCGAGGTGCGCTCGGCCCTCGAGCGCCTCGCGGCGCGGCACCACCTCGAGACGGATTGGCGGATGGTCGAGGGAGACCCGGGGACCGTCCTGCCCCAGCACGCGCGGTATGCAGACCTGTGCATCCTCGGTGCCGACATGCACACTGCGAGCACCGCTGGCGGCTATCGCTTCTCCGAGGAGATGCTCTTCACCGCTGGACGTCCGGTGCTTCTGGTCCCGCAGGCCACAGGGGGCGCGACGCTCGGCGGCCACGTGGCCGTCGCATGGAACTCGAGCCGGTCAGCCGCCCGCGCGGTCAACGATGCGCTTCCGCTCCTCGAGCGCAGCGAAGGGACGACCGTGATCACGATCAATCCGAGCGAATCGATCGAAGCGCGCGGCGGCCTGCCCGCGCCGCGGCTGCTCGAGCATCTGCGCCGGCACGGCATCGCGGCGCGGTCGATCGAGCTCTCCGATGTGCCGCCCGAGGCGGTTGCCGCCGCGCTGCAGGAGCAGGCCCGCGCCGCCGGAGCCGACATGCTGGTCGCCGGAGCTCACGGTCATACGTGGCTGCGAGAGATCCTCCTCGGCAGCGTCACTCGCGACCTGCTCTCGCAGCTCGAGCTGCCGGTCATGATGTCGAATTGAGCGTCAGTCGACGCTCCTCAGCAGCTCATTGATCGACGTCTTCGCGCGGGTCTGGGCGTCCACCCGTTTGAC
>JASHYG010000425.1 GCA_030043215.1 Gammaproteobacteria bacterium | reverse complement strand
CCGCCGGGCACTGCCCAGTGCATGCGGCCGTCAATCCACTACCGAGACCCTGCAATCGCTCGACTCATGGTTCTGCGGACCTTCGCACTTGGTGACGACTCCATTGATCGGTTGGGTGCCGAAATGAGAGTTGGCGTTCGGCCCGAAAGTCAACGTGAAGTTCGAGAATGTCACGAACGCCTGGGGATTCGTGATGCTCGGGTTCTGCATCCCGCCGAGGATGCAGATGGTGACCGGCGACGGGTTGCCAAACGGCGGGTTGCCCCCGTTTCCCGTGACGTATGCGGTGCCGGTGACTACGAAACCACCCGTGACCGCGGGTTTGAACGGTGGCACGGGTATGCACGTACTCTGCCAGTTGATCGGATCGCTCGGGTCGTTATGGATCACGCCGTCCGTTACGCTGATGTGGTGCGTATGAGCATTTAACATGGTGGGATCGTAGCCCGAGCTCGAAGCCGCGAAATCGGCCATCTCCATCGTCATTTCGGCCGAGAACGTTGCGCTGCCTCGCTCCTGATCGAGGTTCAGGGACCACTTGCCATGCATCTCGTACGGGCCGCCCGCCACGGTGGTGGGTGTGTAATCGTTGAATAAGCCGCTGAAGTGCGCCGGTAGCGGGGGCTCACCTGCGGCGAGCGCTAGAGTGAGTCCTCCGACACCCATTCCCAGCGTTGCCAGCGCCGTCGCGATCGAAATCGGCGTGGCGCGTGCCATCCATCTCAACCCTTTGCTTTTCATGGAAAAATCTCCCAGGCCGTTTGTTTGTACGCTTGGTTCTGCATCGTCCTTGCGCCGGTTCCCGCCATGGTTGGGAGGGCTCCGAGGCTGCACCCGCGGACATACGAGCAGAGTCGCTTGCCGGGGCAGCGACACGGTACGGGAGCCCCACCCTGGGTCGTCAAAGGGTGAGGAACGGAATGCCGCCGTGTGCTATCGAATGCCGCGCTTTGCTGTATTTGAAGCTTGCCGGCTTACAATGGCGCAACTGCAGACCAGGGAGGAACCTGGCCGGACGGAGTCCGATGAGCGATACCCCCACTGATGGATCGCGTCCGCAGCGGCCGGTCACGGAGAGTGGCCGGCTGGACTCGTGGAAGAAGATCGCGGCGCACTTCAGGCGTGACGTGACCACGGTACAGCGCTGGGAGCGTCGAGAGCGCATGCCGGTGCATCGGCACCTCCATGACAAGCAAGGCTCGGTGTACGCGTTCCGCGCGGAGCTCGATGCATGGTGGGAAAGTCGGCGGGGCGAGCTCTCGGACTTGGACGACGGCGCACCCAAGTCGTCCTCGCGCGCGGCGCCTGTGCAGTCGCGTGCTGTGCCATCACCGCCTGTATCGCCAAAGGTGCCGCAAGCGCCCGAGGCAGCGGCCGACTCCGTCGTGCAGGCGACCCGTCGCAGGAGCACGATCAAGCGCCACTTTGGATTGGCCGCAACCCTCGCAGCTGCGTTGCTGCTCGCCTACGCTGGACTGAGGTTTGGTTTCCCGCCGGCGCAGCCATGGCACAATCCGCTCGCGAACGCCACTTTCACGCGTCTCACCGATTGGCCCGGCATCGAGCAGGCGGCGGAGATCTCGCCGGACGGCCGATGGGTCGCCTTCTTTGCAGACCACGACGGGCACATGGACGCGTGGCTCACCCGGATCGGCAGCGGGAACTACCGCAACCTGACTCATGGCGGCCTGAGCGAGCTCGTCAATGCCTCCATCCGCACACTCGGCTTCTCGGCCGACGGCTCACTGGTCACTGTTTGGACTCGCCGCGGCGATGGATCACACCCCGAAGACATCAAGCTGATGGCCACCCCGATCGTGGGGGGCGAGCTGCGTGACTTTCTCCCCGGCGTTGCCGAGGTCGCCTGGTCGCATCACGGCGGACAGATCGTCTATCACACGACGGCGCCCGGAGATCCCCTCTTCGTGCGGGACTCAAAAGGCCTCACACGCAGAATCTATGTCGCGCCGGCGGGCGTGCATTGTCACTTTCCGCTATGGTCCGCGGACGACGCGTACATCTATTTTGCGCGCGGAATACCGCCCGGGGACTGGGATATCTGGCGTATTCGCCCTTCGGGGGAAGGGCTGGAGCGCATCACTTTCCACGATTCGCAGGTGAGCCACCCGGTGCTGCTCGATCCGCACACGCTCGCCTACCTCGCCACCGACCGACAGGGATCAGGCCCCTGGCTGTACGCAGTGAACGTCGAGCAGCGGGTTTCCCATCGCATCAGCTTCGGGCTCGAGCGCTACACCTCGCTAGCGGCAAACGCCGATGGGACACGCCTCGTAGCAACGGTGGCCGAATCGAGCTCCAGCATCTGGAGTGCGCCGCTCGGACCCGCCGCAGGGGAGGCTCGGAGCCTGACTCAGCCCGTATCGCTGGTCTCGGCGACGGGGGCGTCACCACGTACGGGGCCCGACTACCTTCTTTACGTCTCACTGCACGCCGGCCACCAGGGCATCTGGAAGGTCGCAGAGGGCCAGAATCGCGAGCTGTGGAGCGATGACCACGCAAGCATCGTCGGCGCACCCGCGGTTGCACCGGACGGCCGGCACATTGCCTTCACGGTTGCGGATGGCGACCGCACGATCCTGTACACGATGGACAGCGATGGGAAGGAAGTGCAGGTCCTGACGCGATCTCTCGTCTTGCGAGGGAATCCGGTGTGGGCGCCCGACGGGCGTTCGATCGTATCCGCAGTGCTTAGCGATGGCGAGCCGCGCCTCACCAGCATCTTTCTGGATGGCAGCCCCCCGAGTCCACTCGTGTCCGAGTATTCGACTGATCCCGTCTGGTCGCCCGACGGCCGATTTCTGATTTATTCCGGTGCCGACGTGGGAACGACGTTCCCCCTTCGGGCAGTGGCGGCCGACGGCAGGCCATAC
>JASHYG010000424.1 GCA_030043215.1 Gammaproteobacteria bacterium | reverse complement strand
GGCGATGTCGAGCGCATTCATGCGCGCCACCGCGTGAGGTGCCGCTCGAGCGGCCGGATGACGCAGCTCTCCACCGCAATCACGACGGCGATGAAGGTGACCGTGTAGGCGAGGATGTCCGCGATGTCGAAGAACTGAAAGTACAGGCCGAGCCGGAACCCGATGCCGTTGCTGCGCCCGATGAGCTCGACGACCAGTACGATCTTCCAGATGAGCGAGAGTCCCGAGCGCGTCGCCGCCATGAAGTAAGGATAGAGCTGCGGCAGGTAGACCCGTCGCATGCGCCGCGCCCAGGAGAGGCGCAGCACATCGGCGACCTGCAGCAGCGAGCGGTCGACGGAGCGCGCGCCCTCGCGCAGGATCACGGCGCTGTTCGGCATCTTGTTGAGCGCGACCGCGGCGATCGCCGCCACCTCGTTGAGCCCGATCCACAGGTAGCAGAGGTAGATGATCACCAGCGCCGGCACGTTCAGTCCGAGCACCAGCCACAGGTCGAGCAGTCCGTCCGCGCGCCGCGAGCGGCCCATCAGGATGCCAAAGACGGAGCCGACAGCCATCGCGATGAGGAAGCTCGCCGCCACGCGAGCCAGCGTGATCGCGAGGTCGGACGGCAGCGGTCCGTGAGCCCAGTCCCTCGCAAGAGCCCGGGCCACCGTCGCCGGGCCGGGCAGCAGCGTGCTGCCGGACAAGGCGATCGCCTGCCACACGACGAGCAGCACGAGGGCCGAGAGAAGGCGCAGGCCGGTATCGTTGAGCTTCCACTGCACCGACGCCACGACCCGACCGCGCGCTCACGCCCGCTCAGGAACGAGACCCGACGAAGAACGTGCCCGGCGGCAGCTTGCCGCCGGGCGGTATCTCATCCTCGTCGCCGAGCTGGATCAGTAGATCGATCATGCGCTGCGCGGCGGCCGCGAGCATGCCCGCGGAAGGGTCCACGCCGGCCGGGAGGCCTTCCAGGTAGGCCGTCCTCAGCCGCGCCAGCATCTCCTCGTCGCGAGCGCCGGTCAGCCCCTTGATCGCCTGCCATTCCTCGGGCTGCGTGGCAAGGATGTGACGCGCGGCGGCCACGGCGGCAAGATAGCCGTCGAGGGCGGCGCGATGCTTCGCCGCCCAGCGCTCGCTGAACACCCAGCCGAGAAGCGGCATGTCCGCCGGCAGGCCGACCGCCGGCAGCATGTCCTCGACCTTGATCAGCTCGAAGAACGTGCCGGTGTCGAGCCGGGCGTCGTACTGCCAAAAATTGATTGCCGCTGCGACGCCGCCGCGCCGTAGCGTCTCGTTGAGCAAGGGGGGCGCCGCGAAGACGGGAGTGGATTCGATCGCCGGATCGAACCCGGCCGTCCTCTGCGCGTACGCGCGCAGCACGATCCAGCTCTGGTCGGTCGGGCCGCCGCCGATGCCGATTCTCCGGCCCTTGAGGTCGGCGAGCCGGGAGATGCCGGCGCCCCTGCGCACCATCACTCCGCCCGTGAGATGCGAATACGGCGCAAAGACGTAATCGCCGCCGAGCGTGCGGCTCTTCGCGACCCACAACCAGTCCGTCAGGATGACATCGACGGCGCCGCCTTGGAGGGCCGTGGCCGTTCCGTCCTTGCCGGCAAAGTCGACGGGCTGCGCGATGAAGCCGTGGGCACGGTCGAGCCCATGCCGCCTCATCACATCGAGCTCCCAATCGACCGTGCCGAATTTGAGCGTGCCGACCCGCACCACAGGAAGCTCGCCCGGCCGGGCGGCGGGAACCGCTGTGGCGGCTCGGGACGGGACGGTGAAGACGGTAAGAGCCGCAAGCATGGCAAGCGCGGCGGATTGAAAGATGGTCAGCGCGTCGCCGGGAACCTCGTCGATCGAGTTGCGCATCGGCCCATGAATGTCGAGCGTATTCGGACCGAAGACCATTCCATATCGCCGCTGCGAACGACAAGGGAAAATTTCCCGATTGCGGCGCCGCGCCATGTAAAATTCGAGGGCGTGCCGCCTCGGGTGCGGCCGATACGGATAAGGGGTTCCACGATGCTCAAGCTGATCCAGACGCTTGTAACGGCAGGTACGGCGCTGCTGCTGTGTGGCGCCGCATCCGCGCAGGAAGCCCACCACGCCGCGGCGCGGTCGTCCTACGATGCCTACGTGACCAACGAGGTCTCCGGCGATCTCAGCATCATCGACGGCCGCACGCTGAAGGTCATCGCGACCGTCCCGCTCGGCCGCCGCCCTCGCGGCATCGTGCCGAGCCCCGATGGACGGTACCTCTACATCGCCCTCAGCGGCTCCCCGATCGAGGGGCCGCCTGGCAAGCGGCAAGGACCCGAGCCGCCGCCCGACAAGTCGGCCGACGGCATCGGCGTTTTCGACATCGCGACACAGTCGGTCTCGCGGGTGATCCGCGGCGTGTCGGACCCCGAGAAGCTCGCCGTCAGCCGTGACGGGCGCCGGCTCTACGTGGCGAGCGAGGATAGCGGCAACGCTATCGTGATCGACGTGGCGAGCGGGCAGACGCTTGCGAGCATCCCGGTGGGCAGCGAGCCGGAAGGTGTACGCGTCTCGCCGAACGGCCGCTTCGTGTACTTCACTGCCGAAAGCGCCAACCGCGTCTCGGTGGTCGACGCGGCGACCAATCAGCTCGTGAAGCAGTTCGATGTCGGGCAGCGGCCACGATCGGCCGCCTTCACCCCGACGGGGTCCACCGCCTATGTGCCAGGGGAGTTCGACGCGAGTGTGACCGTCGTGAACACCCGCACCGAAACGCCGGTCAAGACGTTCTACCTTAAGCCTTCCGCGATATTCCAACCGGCGACCGGCGCTGCGCGCCCGATGGACATGCTCGTCTCGCCGAGCGGCCGCTCGCTCTACGTCTCGACGGGCCGCGGCGGCGCGGTGGTCGAGGTCAATTTGAAGACGGACGAGATCACGCGCGTCGCGATGACCGGCACACGGCCGTGGACGATCGCCCTCACGCCGGACGGCAGGCGGCTCTACGCCGCGAACGGGCCTTCGAACAATGTCTCCGTCATCGACACGGCGACCTTCAAGATCATCGCGACGATTCCGTGCGATCAGGGACCCTGGGGTGTCGCCGTCGCGCGGGCGCGAAGACACTGAGCCGCACCCGGCGTCCGCGGCCACATTTAACGATAATCGGTCCTAGAAACCGGATGAGCCAGACTCAAGAACGACCGACCTGCGGTGGGTCCGACATCGATCGGCCCTGTTCCCGAGGTACAATCCACCAAGTCTCCATCCGGGGGCCAAGACACGTGGACCGCAAATGGACACGAACGAGGCTGAGGGCTTCTTCCCAGAACGTGAGGTCCTGCGAGCGAGGAGGCAGCTACGGGCTATGGTTGAAGAGCCTGTGGAGCCGTCCGAAGCCCGCACCCGGCGTAATGGAAACTGGGTGGCAGTGTCGGTCGCGCTCTTCACACCGTTGTTCAGCAGCATCGCCTTCTGGAACGGGCACATCACCCCCTGGGGGGTGGAAGTCATCAAGTACTTCCTGTTGTTCGTCGCCGCAGCCTGCCCCCTGCTGGTGGCGGTGAGCCTATGGAAACAGTTCGGTAGATCGGCGAGACCATCACGATCACGATACTGAGCATCAAATTTCTTCCTGGCCTTCTTCCGCACTCAAAACAAAAAGGCCGCGACCAGCGCGACTTACTCCAGCAAGAGAACGGACGCAGGAAGTGACCGCGCCGCAACGCGCGTGTCGCCGCCTTGAGGTCCAAGGCGCGGCCGACCGCAGATCCCTTCCTCCTAGACTTGGCGTTCGATCGTTTCTCACGAAGAGATATTGCCCGGACCTTTTTCTCCCCAGGCCCTCGGATGACACGTTGACGTAACCGTGAACGTAACTATTCTCTCCCGCGCCTGAGGAGGGCGAGCGGAGTCCTTTCCCTTCACTGCCGCCTCTCAGTGATACCGGCCGGAGCCGACCCAAAGCGGACGAAGCGTAGTGAACTGATTTGCCTCTTTGCCGAATGCGAGGCAGACGTATTGATCCCTTAGACCGAGTTCATGCGAGTAAGGGTGCAGATCCAAGAGGCCGGGATGTAGTCGGTGTGCCCCTTCGCCACCCCTTTTTTGAAGTGACGTTCAACGTGCAAACAGGTTGCCCCGTGACCATTTCGCCCGCTCTTCAGGTGAGCTGCGACGTGTGATGGCCGCGCAAGATACATGAGAGGCAGTTGGCTTAGCTTGACGCCCTGAAATTGTACGAAGAACATAACGGCATCATGTGGTTGCGCCGTCCGCCAAGCATCCACCGCGCCGTGCCAAGTACGGCCCTTTTTGTATCCGGCGAGTAGTGCCCAGCCGCCATCCTGGCTTCCCTTCACGCTGACTTTTAGAATTCTCTTGCTCTTTACTGCCACGAGATCGTAGCCAGGTTGATTTGCACCGTATTGAACCGAAACTTCGTAACCAGCTCGGGCGAAGGTGGCGGCGGCGACGGCCTCGGCGGCGACGGCTACGTGATACTTGTTCATAGGAACCCGGGGATTGATATACGGACACATGAATCAGCATATCAAGCGGGCCTCCTTTCAGAAGGGTGATACATCTCATAAATCTTGCGGCTAGTCAGCCCGGCCTGCCGGCTACGCACTGTGACCAACCGAATGGCCGGTATTGGCCGATCACACCAGTTCCGCCAAGGGTGGCCTATTGACGACCTGCACGCATGCACGACCCGGATCGTCGTGCGCCACGGCCTGTGTCAGGACGGCAGACACACGAAACGGTCTACCAGCACCGACTCGAGCATCGGCACACCATGGCACTTCCGGCGTTGAAGCTATTCGGTCGCTGAACTCCCAAGTAGAATCACGCTTCAAAGTAGTCGCTCGCTCTGGTACGCGCACCCTGAGGCCTGACATGCCTAAACTCTTGTCATTCGTCATGCTTATCGGTCTGAGCCCAGCGGTTGTGGGGATCAGTCAGGTACGCGCTCAATCAAGCGATCGAGTCATTCCCATGTCATATGGAGTCACGAGCATTCAACTCACGCCAGATCTGCGTGGTACGGTTGTGCTCGCATGGCGGGAGAATTACAACGTGCATAGCTCCGACGTGCTTAGCGTGTATGCACAAGGCATGAAAGACCAATTGGTGCAGGATGCGCGCCTACAGATCGTTCCGATCTTTACGAAAGCTAATGAGCAGTTGTTTCTTACGGCCGGCGGGGGCGCCGACTGCAGGCTCACTGATTTTCGGTTGACCCGGACATCGAGCGGCAACGTTGCGCTCATCATTGCCGAGCGGGCATTCGGTGACAACTACGGAGACACCCAAGAAGTAACGTTTTCGTATTTCTACCTCGCGCACAATACCCTTCAAGACGCCGGCTTGCCCCGATACTATTTCGAATTTCAGGGCACACAGAAATCTAAGAAGAGGTATTGCGACGTAAATGAGGCGTTCAAGGCCGAGTTGGGTCTGGGAGGAGATGGCAGGTGGGGCAATTCCTATCCCCTGAACAATTGACGCGTTCGTACGTAGCCCCTTAGCCCGTGCCACTCTGCATCGTAGATTCGGGCTTGGGTCTCGGTTCAGATCGAATCCACTACGACTGACCGCTTCGGAGGACCTCAAGCTGGCAACTCTAGGACCGCTCCTGGCCGCCAGCGATTCCGGGCCCCTACTAGAACGCCGGCGGTTTTCATGCTGATTGGGCGACTATTCGTCGCGTCCACTAGGCCGCTCGTGCCTTTGACCTTGAGTGGTGCTCACGAGCTCGACAGTGTGCGCGCGGGGAGGACTTCCGCGTCATGTGTCCTGGCAGAAATACAGCAGCAGGTTCCCGATGAGTCTACGCTGCCAAGTGCCACTCCTTGTGGCCCTACTGCTCGCCGCCTCGAACTGTGCGGCAGGGGCTTCCGGTGAGAAGATTGTGTGGACGGAGCCCGGAGATGCGTTGGGGCTG
>JASHYG010000423.1 GCA_030043215.1 Gammaproteobacteria bacterium | reverse complement strand
TACACGATCGGGCCCCACGAGGTGAGGAAGAACGTGGTCATCGAGCTCACGATGTAGCCCGTCCACAGCAGCGGGGTGATCCAGCGCAGCTCGCCCTCGAAGAGCGCCGAGACGTTGCGTGTGCTCTCTCCCAGCCGCGCGATGAGCGAGACGGGCGCGCCGCCGCCGAGCGGCCCGGCGGAACGGCTCGCCTCGCTCCGGCCATGCGACTCGTCGGACAGCACGAACCGGGCCGCGATCGGAACGTCCCGCTCCGGAGCGAGCCTGCGCACGGCGCGCGCGAGGACCTCGGGCCGGCGTCCGCTCGCAGCGAGGAATCGGAGCGACTCCGGCAGGACGGCGAGCAGCAGGAGCGAGGCCACGATCGAGGCGGCGCCGCCGAAGGCGAAGACCGCGAGCCAGCCGAAGCGCGGTATGAGGAAGACGCTGATCGGCCCGGCGGCGCTCACGCCGAATCCATAGCCGAGCATGACCAGCGTGACCATGGTGGCGCGATACCGCGCCGCGACGTACTCGGTGCCGAGAGCCCAGGTGAGCGGGATTGCTCCACCGAGCGCGAGGCCGGCCGCAAAGCGCAAGGCGATGAACGACCAGTAGCCGGTCGCGAGCGACACGGCGAGGGTGAGCACGCCGAAGCTCGCCGTGGCGGCGATGATGGCGGCGCGCCGACCGATCCGATCGCCGAGCCCGCCGAAGAGAAAGCCCCCGAGCAGCGTTCCGGCGAGCGCCGCGCTGAAGATGTGGCCCAGCATGACCTTGCCGAGGTGGTACGCGGGCCCGAAATACGGCGCGGCGAACCCGATGACGTTCATGTCGTAGCCGTCGAAGAACGTGACGAGCCAGCAGGCGAGGACCAGCCGCACGGCGGACCGGCCGAGAGGTCGGCTTTCGATGATCTCGGCGACGTCGATGGTCGGGTGACTCGCCATCACTTCATGCTCCTCGATAGTCGCGACGGCCGCATCACGCGCACTCCGGTGGGCGGCGTGCGCTGGCAGTCTCAACGACACGGTGCGCTTTCAATTTGGCGGCGGCTAGACTAACGTTGGAGCGATGATGCAGGGTAAACGGCCCAGAGTCACGCCGCGAGCGAGCGACCGATGAGCAGTGCCGAGCCGGTGAGCGTCTCGCGGGCCGCGGCGCCCGCGGCCGTCGGAGTCTCCTCCCCGGCCTACCAGACGATGATCGTGACGCTGCTCAGCATCACGTTCGGCATCGTCTTCTTCGACCGCAATGCGCTCGGCTACCTCATGCCGTTCGTGCAGCCCGACCTGCACTTGAGCGACACCGAGGTGGGCGTGCTCTCGAGCGCACTGTCGCTCACCTGGGCCTGCGCGGCCTTCGGGATCGGGCTGGTGTCGGACAAGACGGGCAGCCGCAAGGGGGTGCTGATCGTCGCGACGCTCGCCTTCTCGGCGTGCTCGTTCCTCTCGGGCATCGCGGCCTCCTTTGCGATCCTGCTCGGCGCGCGCCTGCTGATGGGCGCGGCCGAAGGCGGGATCATGCCGATCAGCCAGGCGATCGTCGCCTCCGAGGTGCGGCCGGAGCGCCGCGGACTTGCGATGGGAGTGACCCAGAACTTCGGCTCGAACCTGCTCGGCACGTTCGCGGCGGCCGTCGTGCTCGCCTGGTTCGCGTCCTCCTACGGATGGCGCCGCGCCTTCTTCCTTGCCGGCGCGCCGGGCCTCATCGCCGCCGTGCTGCTCTGGAAGTATCTGCGGCCTCCGCAGGATGATGCACCCGTCGCGCACCGTCCGCGGACCGACAAGGGGCTCATGCGTGCCGCGCTCGCCGACCGTAACGTCGTCCTGTGCGCTCTCATGGGCGTCGTGCTCGTCTCCTACTTCGTCGTCTGCCAGACCTTCATGCCGCTGTATCTGACGAGCGTGCGCCATTACTCTCCGCAGACCGAGGGCTGGCTGATGGGCATGCTCGGCATCTCGGCGACTCTCGGCGCCTTCGTGATCTCCGGCCTCTCGGACCGGATCGGCCGCCGTCCGCTCATGATCGCGATGCCGATCATCGGGGTGATCCTGCCGCTCGGGGCCCTGTACTTCACGGGCTCGGTCTGGGTGCTTGCCGTCATCTTCTTCGTGGGCTGGGGACAGACCGGGATCTTCCCCCTGTTCATGGCGACCGTACCGTCCGAGAGTGTCGATCCGCATCTGCGTGCGACGGTGCTCGGTGTGTGCATGGGCACGGGCGAGGTGCTCGGAGGCGTGCTCTCCCCATCGATCGCCGGCTATGCCGCGGACCGGGCGGGGCTGCAGGCGCCCCTGTGGATCATGCTCGGCCTGACGATCGTCGGAGCCTTGCTCGCGCTCGGGCTGAGGGAGACCGCGCCGCGTGCCCTGGCCCGCATGGGTCCCGCGGGCCGCTGATCCGTGGCGGCACGGGCGGGCACCGACCAGTACACGGTGCGCACGGCGCTGCGCTGCAGACAGCTGTACACGCTCGTTGCGTGCGTGGCGCTCGTGGCCGCGATGGCTGTCGGTCCCGTCTCAGCGGGAGCCCCGGATTCCGATGCCCGGATCCTCGCACGGCTGCAGGCGCGGATCGCGGCTCTCAATGCCCAGGCGGCGCGTATCGAGGACGCGGACGCCGTGAGGAAGCTTCAGCGCGCCTACGGCTATTACATCGACAAGGGGTACTGGGGCGAGGCCGCCGCGCTCTTTGCCGATGACGCCACGATGGAGATCGGCGTGGACGGCGTGTACGTCGGCCAGGCGCGGATTCGCGAGCGGCTGATGCTCGATGGCGGCGGCAATCCAGGGCCGGGCCTGCCCTTCGGCCAGATCTATCACCGCATGCAGCTCCAGCCGGTGGTCGATGTCGCGCCGGACGGAGCGACGGCGAAAGGGCGCTGGCGCGAGATCGCGCTGCTCGGCCACTACCACCAGGATGCGGAGTGGGGCGCGGGCGTCTACGAGAACGAGTACGTCAAGCAGCACGGCGTCTGGAAGATCTGGAAGCTGCATTACTATCCGAGCTTCCTCGCCCCGTACGACAGTGGCTGGGCGAAGCTAAAGCCGGTGACCGGCGACTGGAAGTCGGCCGCCGGAGAAGCCCTCCCCGCCGACCGCCCGCCGACGGTCCGGTACGAGCCCTTTCCTGCAACGTTCACGCCGCCCTTTCATTACCAGAATCCCGTGAGTGGGCGATGAGTCCACAGCTGCGAGTGATGCGCACGTGACGTATCGATCTCGCTCGGCCGGGACCCTCGCCGCATGCATCCTGGGTGGAGCGCTCGCCCTCGGTGCATCGGCCGCAACGACAGCGGCCACGGCGACAGCGGCCACAACGACAGCGGCGGCATCGGCGGAGGAGCGCAGTCTCGAGATTCGGCAGCTGCGGGAGTCGGTTGCGCGCTCGGCGCAGGCGCTCGCGCTCCTTACGTCCCATGAGCAGATCGAGAGACTGCAGGCCGCCTACGGCTACTACATCGACAAGGGCCTCTGGGACAGCGCCGCTGCGCTCTTCAGCCGGCACGCCACCTACGAATACGGGCAGCGCGGCGTCTATGTCGGACGCGCGCACATCCGCAAGGCGCTCGCGCTCATGGGACCGGAAGGACTCGAGCAGGGCGAGCTCAACGACTACCCGATGCTGCAGCCCATCATCGATGTGGCACCAGACAATCGGACCGCCAAGGCGCGCTGGCGCAGTGACGTCATGCTCGCCAAGGATGGCAAGGGGCAGTGGGGAGAAGGTGAGTACGAGAACGAGTACGTCAACGAGGACGGCATCTGGAAGATCAGCAAGCTGCACTTCTACGTCACGTTCTTCGCGGACTACGAGCGGGGCTGGGGCGCCGGTGACATTCCCCTCGCCGGGCCGAGCGTCGCGCTGCCGCCGGATCGACCGCCGACCGAGATCTATCGGTCTCTGCCCGGCATCTATGTTCCGCCCTATCACTACGGGAATCCGGTCGCCGCTGCCGTGCCGTCCATCGAGCAGGACGTGCAGGGTCCGGCCGATCTCCCCGCGGATCTCGTGGCGCTGCAAGCGAGCGCCAACGCGCTTGCGCACCGGGTGGAGCTGCTCGAGGACCGCGCTCAGATCGAGAAGATCCAGCGAGCGTACGGATACTACGTGGACAAGGCGCAATGGCCCGACGTCGCGCAGCTCTTTGCGGCGGACGGCACCTACGAGATCGGCGGACGGGGCATCTTCATCGGGCCGAAGAGGGTGCTGGAATACCTGGTCACGGGCCTCGGGCCGATCGGCATCTCAACGAGGACTGGCCAGTTGCTGAATCATCAGCAGTTCCAGGGCATCGTCGATGTGGCCCCCGACGGCAAGACCGCCCAGGGTCGCTGGACGGCTTTCATCATGGGCGGCAGCGGCCGTACTGGGCTGTGGGGCGATGCGCTCTACGAGAACACGTACGTGAAGGAGAGTGGGATCTGGAAGTTCAAGACCGTGCGTGCGGCGTTCAACATGTATGCGCCCTATCAGGGCGGCTGGAGGGACGGCGCCGTGCCCAACACGAGGCCGGACAGCTTCCTGCCGCCGCCGGATCTGCCTCCCTCGCAGCTGTATCTCACCTATCCGAGCTTCTACGTCCTCCCGTTCCACTACCCGAATCCGGTGACGGGCCGGCCGGCGCCGCCGCCGAATCCGGCGGCGGGCGGCGTTGCGCCGATGAGTCTTTACGCCCCGAGATGATCGGCTCAGGACAGCGGCGGGTCCACGGCCACGCTCTCGCTGTATCGCGAGGCCCGATGTCGATTAAGCTCGGGCGCCGGAGCTCACACGCATGGCCCTCGCAATCCACGCGCTGCATCCCATCTTCGCCGCCGAGATGGTCGGTGCCGATCTCACGCAGCCGCCGAGCGCGGAGCTCGTGCGCGCCGTCGAGGATGCGATGGCCCGCTATGCGGTCACCGTGGTGCGCGATGCCCGCATCACGGACGACGACCACATCCGCTTCAGCCGCGCCTTCGGCCCTCTGGAGCTGCCGCCGGGCCTCGGCCGCACGTCCGCGAAGCGCCGCTTGCGGATGGAGCTGTTCGACGCCTCGAATCTCGATGCGAACAACGAGATCGTTCCGTACCAGTCCGAGGCGCGCCGGCTCGCGAAGGGCGCGGAGCGGTTCCACTCCGACAGCTCCTTCAACAGCCTGCCCACGAAGTGGTCGCTCCTGCTGGGCCACATCGTGCCTCCCGAGGGCGGCGACACGCATTTCATCGACACGCGCGCCGTCTACGATGCCTTGCCGGACGAGACCCGCGCCCGCATCGCCGGGCTCACGGCGGTCCACGACTTCTGGCGCGGGCGCGAGCGCACGGGACTCACGGGCGTAACCGATGCCATGCGCGCCACCATGCCCCCCGTCACGCATCCGCTGGTGCGCACGATGCCCTACGGACGCAAGTCGCTCTATGTCGGCGGCCACGCGACGGGGATCGTCGGCTGGCCCGAGCCGCAGGCGCTCGCGCTGCTCGATGAGCTCTACGCATTCGCGACGCAGGAACGGTTCATCTATGTGCACAAGTGGCGGCCGTGGGACCTCGTCATCTGGGACAATCGCTGCACGCTGCACCGGGCGACGCCTCTCGAGACCGACCGCTACAAGCGCGACGTGCGCCGCACGACCGTCAACGAGTACGGCCCCGAGGTCTCCGCCGGGGCGCCCGCCTACTAGGCTGCCGTTCGGACCGCGCATCTTCTGCGCGCTGATTGCGGCGGGGGTGCTCGGCTCGACCGCCTTCGCGCCCCATCCCGCTGCCGCGCAGGCTTACGGCGAGCGCAGCGCCGTCGCCGAGAGCGATTGCGGCCACGATTGCCTGATCGGCTTCGCCAAGCGGTACATGGACGGCCTCGTCCATCACGATCCATCGCGCGTTCCTTTCTCCAAGACCGTTGAGTTCACGGAGAACGACGTCGCGATCCCGATCGGAAGCGGGCTCTGGGGCTCGATCTCCGCCGCGTCGCCGAATGCGCTGCTCGCGGCCGATCCCGATACCGGTAACGTCGCATGGCTCGGCTCGGTCGAGGAGCACGGCGCGCAGGCGTATTACGCCATGCGGTTGAAGGTACGCGACGGCCGGATCACCGAGGTCGAGACGGTCGTGGACCGCCAGACGGGGCTTCCCTCGGCGTTCGGCGATCCGGCCAAGGTCATCCACGATCCCGCGTTTGCTGAGGTTCTGCCACCGTCCCTGCGGCGCGAGCGCGAGCGCCTGCGCGACGTGGCCAACGGCTACTTCAGCACCGTGGAGCGCAACGACGGCGACCTGCTCACTCTGTTCGATCCCGATTGCCAGAGAACCGAGAACGGCATCAGCACCACCCGCGGCCAGTACGGATCGGCCGCGCTCGCGCAGGGCTGCGAGGCGCAGTTCAGGCTCGGCATCTTCCGCATCAACAAACGCGTTCGCGAGCGGCGCTATCCGCTGATCGACGTGGAGCGGGGAGTGGTCATCGCCACAGGCTTCTTCGACCACGACAACAGCTTCGACCACTACGCGACGACCGACGGTAAGGAGCACCGGACGCTGCTCAA
>JASHYG010000040.1 GCA_030043215.1 Gammaproteobacteria bacterium | reverse complement strand
CGCCATCCCTGGTTCAACATCAACGTGGGCGATGGGTTCTATCACTATCACCGCTCGTGGAACGACGATCTGTCGATGCCGTTCGCGGGGATCCCCGGATACGTGAGCCGCGTGAAAGCCGGGGAGTCGCTCGAGAGGCCGTTCGAGAAGCTGCAGGCGGAGCGCTGGCAGCTCATTGCCGATTACCGCGAGCTGCTCGGCTCCGAGGAGGAGCAGGCAGCCTACGATCAGATGATCACGCTCGCTCACCGTGTGTTCCCGTACGTCGAGGGCCACAAGTTCTATTGCGAGCATTGGTACACCAACCTGTTCTTCAACAAGATCCGGGAGTTCGGCGGACTGCTCGCGAAGCACGGATTCTTCGCCGATGCGGAGGATGTCTTCCAGCTGACCCATTTCGAGCTCGAGTCGGCGATCATCGACCTCATGTCGTCCTGGTCGAACGGCTCCCCTCCGCGCGGCCCGGAGTACTGGCCCGCGGTGGTGGCCGAGCGGCGCGCCGCCATCGCCGAGTGGTCGAAGCACGACACGCCTCCCGCTCTGGGGCCGGTTCCGGAGATCATCGACGATCCCGCGATCGTCATGCTGTGGGGCATCACCCGTGAGAGCCTCGACCAGTGGCTTACGGCCGACAGCGGTCCCGCGGGGAACGAGATCCGGGGCTTCGCCGCATCGAGCGGCGTGGCGGAGGGTCCCGCGCGGATCGTCAAGTCGGTGGAGGAGATCTCGCACCTGAGGAAGGGCGACATCCTCGTCTGCCAGGTCACGAATCCCACCTGGGCGCCCGTCTTTCAAAAGATCGCGGCCGCGGTGTCCGACATCGGCGGCTCGATGAGCCACGCGGCCATCGTCGCACGGGAGTTCGGCCTTCCCGCCGTCGTCGGTACCGGCACCGCCACATCGAGGATCAAGGATGGCCAGCGGATCCGCGTCGATGGCGGGCGCGGCGTGGTCACCATTCTCCAGTAGAGGCGAATCATGTCCGCATCCGCGAAGTCAACCCGGCCTGTGTCGGCGAAATCACCCGTATCCGCGAAACCACCCATGTCGGCGAAGTCACCCGTGTCCGGGAAGTCACCCGCGCCGGCGCCGGCCAAGTCAACGATCTCCGCTCCGCCGTCGACCGCCTACAAGATCGTCGACGTGCCTGAAGTGCATCGAGACACCATCCAGCGCTATGGCGTACCGGGAACGTTCGTCGGCCCGTCCGAGCAGGAGAGTCCCTGGGTGCCGTTTGGAGATAAGGCCGCTCTGCGTCACCTCGCCTTCGACGTCCGCAGGAACACCTTCAGTAACATCCTCTGGATCAAGTCGGCGGGGGTCATCGGTACGCACAAGCACCGCGGCACTGTCGTCATGATCTGCCTGGAAGGCAGCGCCCGCTACCTGGAATACGACTGGGTGGCGGGCCCCGGAGACTTCATCTACGAGACGCCGGGGCTGATCCACACGCTCGTGAGCGATCATCCGCAGGGCGTGAAGCTCTTCGGCTGGCTCGAAGGGCCGACCGAGTTCTACGACGACAAAGGCAACTTCGTCGAGACTCTCGACGTCTGGTGGTACATCAACCACTACGAGACCTATTGCCGCGCGCACGGCATCCCGATCAACAAGCAGCTCTATCTGTAGCGATCGGTCTCAAGGTCGACCTCCGCTCGATCCCTGCCGCTCAATCCGGTACGCGATGGCCTCATCCGAGCACGTCAGCTGGTTCTCCGACATCGGCCTCGACGATCGTCCCCACGTCGGCGGCAAGGGGGGCAGCCTCGGAGAGCTCGAGCGCGCCGGCATCGCCGTTCCGCCGGGATTCGTCGTGAGGACCGGGGCGTTCGAGCGGTTCGTGCGGGCGCTCGAGCAGAAAGCTCCGGTCCGGGCTCTGGTGGGCTCGCTCGACCCCGAGGATCTCGAGGCCATCAAGACATGCTCGGGAGCTCTCAGAGGCCGAGTGGAGGGGGCCGCGCTGCCGCCCGATGTGCTCGAGGAGATCACTGCCGCGCACGCGGCTCTGTGCGGCGCCGAGCCGCAATCGCCGCTCGCCGTGCGCTCATCGGCGACGAGCGAGGACTCGGTCGGCGCGAGCTTCGCGGGGCTCCAGGACACCTACCTCTGGGTCCAGGGCGCGAGCGAGGCGCTCCGCAAGGTGCGCAGCTGCTGGGCGAGCCTCTATTCGGTCGAGGCCGTGAGCTACCGCCTCCAGCACCGCATTCCAGAGGAGGGTGTCGCCATGGCGGTGGTCGTGCAGCGCATGGTCGACGCGCGCACGGCCGGAGTGATGTTCACCCGCAGCCCGACGACGGGCGACCGTTCGGTGATCACCATCGAGGGCGCCTGGGGACTCGGCTCGGCGGTCGTCGGCGGCGAGGTCACGCCCGATCGCTGGGTCGTCGGCAAGATCACCGGCGAGATCTCGGTGCGCGAGATATCGGACAAGGCCATTCAGCACGTGCCCGCCGCCGCGGGCGGCATCGATGCGGTCGCGGTCGAGGAGGATCGGCGCCACAGCGCCTCATTGAGCGATGAGGAGCTGCAACGCCTGCGGGCGATCGCGCGCCAGGTCGAGCGCCACTACGGCCGCCCACAGGACATCGAGTGGGCGGTCGATCGGCGGTCCGGCGAGATCCTGCTGCTGCAGAGCCGGCCCGAGACGGTGTGGTCCGCCAAGGAATCCGCGCCGGTCGCGCGCGCGGCCGACAATCCACTCGCGCATCTCATGTCGGTGTTCGGAGGGCGCCGGTGAGCCTCGCGCACGAGGCGCCGCCGCCCATCAAAGGCTTCATGTTCGATGTCGATGGGACGCTGCTGCTGAGCGACCGCTCGCTCGGCGGGTACGAGGTGCTTCCCGAGGCCATCGAGGTGCTGTCGGCGCTGAGGGAGCGGAGAGTGCCGTTCGTGCTGCTCACCAACGGCAGCGC
>JASHYG010000422.1 GCA_030043215.1 Gammaproteobacteria bacterium | reverse complement strand
CCCTCGGGTAATTTGACCTCCCCGTAGCGGCGTGTATACTGTGTATATTAATATGCACAGTGAGCTCGTGATCTCCCAGGCCGACGGACGGCCCATGTATCTCCAGCTGATGGAGCAAATCCGGCGTCGAATCGCCGCCGGAGACTGGCCGGCGGGATACGAGCTGCCGTCCATCCGCACGCTCGCCGCGGACGTTCGCGTCAGCGTCATCACGGTGAAACGGGCGTATCTGGAGCTCGAGCACGAAGGGGTAATCGTGACACGTCAGGGCAAGGGATCCTTCGTGGCGGACGGCGCGGATCTCGGGCGGCGTCTGCAGCAGCAAGAGCTCGACCAGCACCTCGAGGCCGCCGCCGCACTCTCGTTGGTCCTAGGCCTCCCGGGGGGAGATCTCGAAGCACGTCTCCGCGAGCTCCGTGAGCGCATCGCAAAGGGGAAAGCATGACAGACCGCGCCGCCGCCGGGGCCGTCATCGAGCTCGACGGAGTCGAGAAATCCTATCCGTACTTCCGGCTGCAGGACGTCCGGATGCAGCTCGCGCCTGGCCAGATCATGGGCTTCATCGGACCGAACGGTGCCGGCAAGTCGACGACGATCCGCATCCTCATGGGCTTCGTGCGGCACGACCGCGGCGAAGTGCGGGTGCTCGGGCACCCGATCCCGACCGAGCAGGTCGCCGCGAAGCGGCAGGTCGGCTTCGTCTCCGAGGAGATGCGGCTCTTCGGCCGGGCGACGCTGCAGTGGCACATGGACTTCGTCGCCTCGAGCTATCCCGGATGGGACTCTCAGTATGCCAAGACTCTGCTCCGCCGCTTCGACCTGCGCCCCGAGCAGCCGACGAGGCGCCTCTCGCACGGACAGCACATGAAGGCGATGCTGCTGCTCGCGCTCGCGCGCCGCCCGCGCCTGCTCGTGCTCGACGAGCCGATGACGGGTCTCGATCCCGTCGCGCGGCACGAGACGCTGGCGGAGCTCATGGACGTACTCAAAGACGAGAGCCGCTCGATCCTCTTCTCCTCGCACCATACCCAGGACGTGGAGCAGATCTCCGACCAGATCACCTTCATCGACCGGGGGCGGATCATCGAGTCGAGCGACAAGGAGACGTTCCTCGATCGCTGGCGGCGCCTGCACCTCGAGCTGCCGGCGGGCGGGCAGCTGCCCACGCGTCCCGGCGTGATCGACGTGCAGGGAAGCGGCGGCCGCTCGAGCGTCGTCACGACGAACGCCTTCACCCCCGAGCTCGGCGCCTCGTACGAGCAAGCCGGCGCCCGCGTCCGGGAGATCCAGCCCATGACGCTCGAGGAGATCTTCGTCGCCGAGGTGCTCGCCAGCCGCAAGGAGCGCATCGCATGAGCGGGTCGATGCTGTGGCGGCTCGTCCGCAAGGATCTGTACTTCAATCGCGGATTGACAGCCGGGGCGATCGTGATCGGTCTCGCCGCGCTTGCCCTGATGAGCTTCGGCGACGCAGCCGGCAACACGGCGCTCATCCTGCTGGTCACCGCCGTGGTCATCCAGGGTGTTTTCGTATGCATGGGCTCCATCGCCGGCGAGCGCAAGGAGAAAGCGCTGTCGTTCGGGCTGAGCTTCCCCATCTCGACCGGGCAGTACATGGCGGCCAAGGCGATTGCAGCGATCACATCCTTTCTGGTGCCATGGTTCGCCATCGCCCTGGGCGGCCTCATCGAGCTCACCATCGCGCCGCATGCGCATGGGCTGGGACTGCTTCCGGTGTCGGTGGTCACTGCGCTGTTCCTCCTGGATGAGTTCTGCTTGATCCTCGCCATCACCCTGTGCACCGACTCCGAGGCCTGGGCCAACGTGACCATCGTCTGGATCAGCACCTCGATCGCCTTCTTCTTCAATTTCATCCTGCGGATCGGCTCGATCTACGCGAACCTGAGCAGCCCGCGGGCGGTGTGGAGCCCGGCAGTGATCGCGATCCTGGCGGTCGAGGTCGGAGTGCTCGTGCTGATCGCCGCGCTGGTGTCCTATCGCCTCGCCCGCCAGCGGGACTTCATCTGAGGGAGGAGAGCCGACCATGAGAGACAGCGATCAGGCTCAGCGAGAGGACGTGCTCGCGCTCGCGGAGCTTCGGGATGTCCACAAACGCTTCGGCACGACGGTTGCCCTCGCCGGCCTGAGCCTCGAGGTGCGCCGAGCCGAGCTGCTCGCCGTGCTCGGGCCGAATGGCGCCGGCAAGTCGACGGCCATCGCTCTGTGGCTCGGACTCATCCAGCCCGACGGCGGAACGGTGCAGCTCCGCGGCCGCTCACCGCTCGAGGTGGAGAGCCGCCGCGGCGTCGGAGTGATGATGCAGGAGGCGGGGCTCAATCCCGAGCTCCGCGTCCGCGAATTGATCGAGCTCACGGCGAGCTATTACCCCGCTCCCCTGCCGCTCAAGGACGTCTTGGCGCTCACGCGCACGGACGCGCTCGCAGCGCGGCGATACGGGAAGCTCTCGGGAGGTCAGAAACGTCAGGTGCAATTCGCGCTCGCCGTCTGCGGCCGCCCCGAGCTGCTCTTTCTCGATGAGCCGACCGTCGGCCTCGACATCCAGGCGCGGGAGACGATGTGGCACATCGTCCGCGACCTGGTCGCGAGCGGGAACTCCGTCGTGCTCACGACACACTATCTGGAGGAGGCTCAAGCCTTGGCCGACCGGGTCGCCGTGCTCGCGCGCGGGCGTTTGATCGCATCCGGAACGGTGGATGAGATTCGCTCGGTGGTCGGGCGCAAGCAGATCCGCTGCTCGACCTCGGTGGAAATCGCCGAGGTGCGACGCTGGCCTTCGGTGATCGATGCGACGACCGACGGCAGACGCATGGACATCACAGCGAGTGACGCCGAGGAGGTGGTGCGCCGCCTGCTCGCCGTCGACCTGCATCTTCGAGATCTCGAGATTCGACATGCCGGACTTTCGGAAGCCTTTGCCGAGCTCACCCGTGAGGCGGCCTGATCGCCGCGGGCCACACGCTTGACAGGTGTTATAGTTATATAGAACACTATTACTGGATGACTTATGCGTGATGTGATTCCCGCCATGTCCGCCTCGCAGGTGTTCCGCGCCTATCTCGTCGAGGCGAAATACGAGTTCCTGCACCGGTTGCGCACGCCGATGTTCGTCATTCCATTCCTGCTGCTGCCGGCCGGCCTCTACCTGCTCATCGGGCTACTCGTGGCCCACGGCCATGTCGAGCCGACCGCCGCCCGATTCTTCCTCGCCGGCTTCTGCGTATTCGCGGCGGCGGGCCCCGCGCTATTCGGCATCGGGTGTCCGCTCGCCCTCGAGCGGGACTCCGGGCTCTTCACCCTGAAACGGGCGCTTCCTGCGCCGAAAGGCGCCTATCTTGTCGCAAAAGGCGTCGTCGCCATCGTGTTCGCCACGCTGGCAATGGCAACCGTCTTCGTGACGGCGCGCTTTGCGGGAAACATGCCACTCGACACCACGCAAGTGATTGTCTTCGCGACGGTCACGATCGCCGGCACGGTGTCGCTTTGCGCCCTGGGGCTGTGGATTGGGGTGAACTCCTCGGGGGCGGCTGCGCCGGGCCTCACGCAGCTCATCTACATGCCCATGCTGTACCTCTCCGGACTGTTCTTCCCGCTGCCGAAGACGCTCCTGTCGTGGGCTCCCATCTGGCCGGCCTTTCACATTGAGCAGCTCGCTCTGCGGGCGGGTCACGTGCTGCAGTCGGGCTTCTTCGATCCGAAACTCTCGATCGCCATCCTTGTCGCAATCACGATGGTTTTCGGCAGCCTGGCGATGCGCCGGCTCGTGCGGGCCGGCTGACGCCGCCGCTCGTCCGCATCCAGGCGCAACCGTCCGGCAAAAGAAGGTATTCGTCGCATCATGAATTGCCGCAAACCGGATTTCGATAGCTTGGGTCTCAACCAGCGCGGCGGCGGGCGTGCGACGGTTACGCCGTCACAAGCATCTGACAGTGTCATGAGCGTCCACCCCAACCCAGAGCATCCAGTGCAGCAGCCATGAGCATCGAGCGAAATCCGATCCGGCTCCTCCGCTGCACCGGCGCGGCGACCGCGCTCGCTCTATCCGCCTGCGCGGTCGGGCCGAACTACCATCCCCCGGCCCCGCCCACACAGGACGGGTACACCCACGAGGGGCTGCCGGCGCAGACCGCATCGACCGGGGTCTCGGGCCCGGGCGGTGAAGCTCAGAGCTTCGAGCTCGGCCGCGACTTGACCGGGCAGTGGTGGACGCTCTTCGGCTCGGCCAAGCTCGACGCCCTCATCGAGCAGGCGATGACGAACTACCCCGACATCGCCGCCCAGCAGGCCGCCCTGCGTGAAGACCGGGAGAATGTGAGGGCCGAGGAAGGTAATTTCCTCCCACAGGTCGAGGGCGTGATGAGCGCCTCGCGGTCCCAGACGCCCGGCGCACTCGTCTTCCCGGGCTTTCCCAACTTCATTGAAAACTCCTTCTACGCTACGGCGAACGTCGCCTACACGTTCGACTTCTTCGGGAAGGAGCGGCGCACCGTCGAGGCATTGCAGGCGCAGGCCGTGCAGCAAGGCTTCGTGCTCGAGGCGAGCTATCTGACGCTCACGTCCAACATCGTAACCGCCGCAATTCAGGTCGCGTCCGACCGCGACCAGATCGCCACCACTCGCCAGATCATCGCCAGCGAGGAGCAGCAGCTCTCCATCGTCCAGCGCCTCTACGGGCTCGGCAGCAAAGCTCGCTCGGACGTTCTCCTGCAGCAATCGAATCTCTCTGCTGCCCGCGCGACGCTCCCTCCACTGCAGCAGCAGCTCGCGGTCGCCGAGCATAACCTCGCCGTCCTCACCGGCCGCTCCCCGCGGGACGCTCAGCCGGTCGAGCTGCAACTCTCCGACCTCAATCTGCCGCAGGACCTGCCCGTGAGCCTCCCCTCCTCCCTCGTGGCGCAGCGGCCGGACATCCGCCAGCAGGCGGCCGTCGTGCACCAGATGAGCGCCAATATCGGCGTCGCGACGGCCAACATGCTGCCCCAGCTCACCTTGTCGAGCACCGACTTCGGTAATGTCGCGACGAAGACATCTGCCTGGGCCGAGGCGAGCGCCGGCATCTGGAGTGTCGGCGGCCAAATCACCGCGCCGCTGTTCGAGGGGGGCACGCTGCGCGCCAAACGACGCGCGGCGGTGGATGCCTATGATCAGGCGGTTGCACAGTACCGGCTGGCGGTGCTCAAGGCGTTCCAGGGCGTCGCCGATGCGCTCACGGCTCTCCAGAACGACGCTCAGTCCCTCAAGGCGCAACGCGATGCGGTCGAGGCTGCCCAAGCGAGCCTAGACCTCACCCAGAGGCAATATGCCGTCGGCGCGGTCGATTCCGCGACTCTATTGACGGCGCAGAACAGCTATCAGCAGGCCCGCCTCAGCTATGTGGTCGCGCTGGCGAGCCGCTACACTGACACCGTCACCCTCTTCGCGGCGCTCGGGGGCGGCTGGTGGCATCGCAACGATCCCGGCATGCTGCCGGGGCTCCGGTAAGGACCTCCTCATGAATGAGAAAGCCTCGCTTCTCGATCAGTTGCGGATCGACCGGCCGCCGCCGGAACCTGCGAGCACCGGACGCCGGCGGGGAGCGACAGGCCTCGTCATCGGCATCGCGGTGATCGTGCTGGCCGCGGGCGGCGCCGTCGCGTACTGGAAGATCTCACAGGCCGAGGCCATTCCGGTGCAGGAGGCGGTCGCGCGCGCGATCACCTCGAGCAGCACGGGCGCCCCGGTGGTCGGCTCCCTGCTCGATGCCTCGGGGTACGTCGTCGCGCTGCGCGACGCGACGGTCTCGGCGAACGCGGTCTACAAAGTGAAGGAGATGCGCGTCAATCAGGGCGACAGCGTGAAGGCCGGCCAGGTCATCGC
>JASHYG010000421.1 GCA_030043215.1 Gammaproteobacteria bacterium | reverse complement strand
AGGGCGAGGACGAGGGCGAGGCGGCCACGCTTCCGCCCGATCCGCCCCCAACCTCTCAATAGCGCGTCAGGCCCAAAAGTTCTGACGGGGCGCGGCGCTCGTTGCTACCATGAGCGTTTGCCGAAGTCACGGTTTGACAGGGATTTTCCCGCTAGGATCGTCGTGCGCGTATTCAATTTCGCCGCCGGGCCGGCGATGCTGCCCCTCGAGGTGCTCAAGCAGGCTCGAGAGGAGCTCGAGGACTGGCAGGGCTCCGGCATGTCGGTCCTGGAAGTGAGTCACCGCGGGAAGGCCTTCGTCGCCCTCGCGCAGGAGCTCGAGGCGCTGCTGCGCGAGCTCGCCGCCGTCCCGAGCCACTACAAGATCCTGCTCCTGCAGGGCGGGGCGACCGCACAGTTCGCGGGCATCCCGCTCAATCTTGCGCCACCGGGCGCGACCGCCGACTACGTGAACACCGGCTCGTGGTCGAAGAAGGCGATCACGGAAGCGAAGCGCTACTGCAACGTCCACATCGCCGCGGACGAGGCGGCCTCGCGCTACAACTCGGTGCCGAAGCCCGGCTCGCTCGAGCTCACGCCGGGCGCGGCCTACGTGCACTACACACCGAACGAGACGATCGGCGGCGTCGAGTTTGGGTACGTTCCGGATACCGGCTCCGTGCCGCTCGTCGCGGACATGTCCTCGACGATTCTGTCGCGGCCGCTCGATGTGACGAGATTCGGGCTCATTTACGCCGGCGCGCAGAAGAACTTGGGTCCGGCGGGACTGTGCATCGTTCTCGTCCGCGAGGATCTCATCGGCCATGCGCGCCCCGACACGCCGTCGGTGCTCGATTACCAGGCCATGGCCGCGGACGCCTCGATGCTCAATACTCCGCCGACTTTCTCGTGGTACGTCGCGGGCCTCGTGCTGAGGTGGGTGAAGTCCCAGGGCGGCCTCGCCGCGATGGGGGCGCGCAACCGTGCGAAGGCCGACGCCCTCTACCAGGCGATCGACGGCAGCGGCTTCTACAGGAACCCCGTCGAGAAGAGCTGCCGCTCGTGGATGAACGTCCCGTTCACGCTCGCGCGCCCCGACCTCGACAAGCAATTCCTGGCGGAGGCGTCCGCGGCCGGGCTCACCAATCTCGCGGGCCACCGCTCGGTCGGCGGCATGCGCGCGAGCCTCTACAATGCGATGCCGCTCGCGGGCGTCCGCGCCCTCATCGATTTCATGCAGGAGTTCGAGCGCCGCAACGGCTGAGATCCCGATGTACCGCATCCTCACTCTCAACAACTTGAGCCCGCGCGGGCTCGAGCGCCTGCCGTCCGATCGCTACCAGGTCGGCGCCGGCGTCGAGCATCCCGACGCCATTCTCGTGCGATCCGCCGACATGCACGGCCTCGAGCTGCCGCGCTCCGTGCTCGCGGTGGGGCGCGCGGGAGCGGGCGTCAACAACATTCCGGTGCCGAGCTTGAGCAAGCGCGGCATCCCCGTGTTCAACGCGCCGGGGGCCAATGCGAACGCCGTGAAGGAGCTGGTCCTCGCGGGCCTGCTGCTCGCCGCGCGCAACATCTGTCCCGCCTGGTCCTTCGCGCGCGGCCTCACCGGCGACGACCAGGCGATCGACGAGGCGGTGGAGCAGGGCAAGAAGAAGTTCGTCGGCTTCGAGCTGCCGGGGCGCACGCTCGGAGTGGTGGGACTCGGCGCGATCGGCGTCGAGGTCGCGAACTCCGCGCTCGCGCTCGGCATGCGAGTGCTCGGCTACGATCCGCAGATCACCGTGCAGCGCGCCTGGCAGCTCTCCTCGAGCGTCGCGCAGGCGCTCTCGCTCGAGGACCTCTTCGCGCGCTCCGATGCCGTCTCGGTCCACGTCCCGCTCAACGGCGAGACGCGGGGCCTGGTGAGCGAGGCGCGCCTCAAGCTGATGCGCGAGGGCGGCGTCGTGCTGAACTTCGCGCGCGCGCCGATCGTGGACAGCGGGGCGGTCATCGCCGCGCTCGACGCCGGGCGGCTGCGCGCTTACGTCTGCGATTTTCCGAGCAACGCGCTCAAGGGGCACGCGCAGGTCGTGACGCTGCCGCATCTCGGAGCCTCGACCGTCGAGGCCGAGGAGAACTGCGCGGTCATGGTGGCTGAGACGGTGCGCGAGTACCTGGAGAACGGCAACATCCGCCACTCCGTCAACTACCCGGAAGCCGTTCTGCCGCGGGTCGCGGGGACCACGCGGCTCGCCATCGCGAACAGCAACGTGCCGAACATGGTGGGTCAGATCTCGACCTGCCTCGCCTCGGCCGGCCTCAACATCGCGGATCTCCTCAACAAGTCGAGCGGCGAGTACGCCTACACGCTCATCGACACGGACGGCACGGTGAGCGAGGATCTCGTCGCGCGGATCGGGCGCATCGAGGGCGTGCTGTCCGCGCGAGTGGTCTGAGGTTGCCTTACAGCGGGGGTTGGGTCTCACCATGGCTACCGGGAGTCCGCGGCGCACCCGCGCCGCACGGCGCAACGGGAGCGCGGCCGCGTCCGCCGCCGCCTCGGCGCGGCCGCAGGGTGGGCCGCAGGATGCGGCGCAGGCGAGCCTCAAGTCCACGCGCCGCCGCATCGATGCGGTCGATGAGCGCATCCAGGAGCTGCTGAGCGAGCGGGCGCGGCTCGCCCAGCTCGTCGGCATCTCGAAGCACCGGGCCGGCCACACGGCCGACTTCTACCGGCCGGAGCGCGAGGCCGAGGTGCTGCGCCGCGTGAAGGAGCGCAACAAGGGTCCGCTCAGCGACGAGGAGGTGCTCAGGCTCTTTCGCGAGATCATGTCGGCGTGCCTCGCGCAGCAGGAGCCGCTCAAGGTCGCGTTCCTCGGGCCGGAGGGCACGTTCACCCAGACGGCCGTGCTCACTCACTTCGGCCATTCGGTGCGCGCGCTGCCTCTGCCGTCGGTGGACGAGGTGTTTCGCGAAGTCGAGTCCGGCAGTGTCGATTTCGGGGTCGTCGCGATCGAGAACTCGACCGAAGGCATGGTCATCAACACGCTCGACCGCTTCCTCTCGTCGCCGGTCAAGATCTGCGGCGAGGTGGAGCTGCGCATCCATCAGCATCTCATGGGGCGCATGCGCTCGCTCCGCGAGATCGAGCGCGTCTGCTCTCATCAGCAGGCGCTCGCGCAGTGCCGGGCCTGGCTCGATGAGCATCTGCCGGACGCGGAGCGGGTGCCCGTCGCGAGCAACGCCGAGGGCGCGCGGCGCGCGCGGGATGAGAAGGGCAGCGCCGCCATTGCGGGACGCACCGCGGCGGAGGTGTACGGCCTCGCCGTGCTCGCGAGCGAGATCGAGGACCGGCCCGACAACACCACGCGGTTCTTCGTGCTCGGGCGTAAGATTCTCGCGCCGAGCGGCAACGACCGCACGACGCTCCTCGTATCGGCCGGGCA